>JABHHG010000197.1 GCA_018671635.1 Fidelibacterota bacterium
AAATTTTTTGCAACAATTCCAAGGTTCACAATTGAATCTTGCATTGACTTAAAGTGATCACCAATAACCCTTGATTTTTTTGTATTGTCCATTTTATTCACCACATTTATTTGTTAAATATTTATTTCTCATTAGCAATAAATTCTTGAGCTGCAATCTTCTTTTTATCAAATTCCTCTAAATCAGGCTTAATTTCTAATCCTTGAGTAATATAGTGCAAAACATCTTGCCATTTTTCTAATGCATAATAACTTCGAACTAAATAAATCAAGGTATCAAGTTGGGATAGTTTAGTTGATTTTAGAAGGGTTTTCTCAATTTCGATGGCTTCCTCGTGCTTGCTTTCTATTCTCAATCCATGTGCCTTTCTACGCAAGAGATTTGCAGAATCAGGATGATATTTCAAACCTCTTTTGGCAACTTCAGCACATTCTAACTTCAACTTTTTATTCCACAAATGCCTAGAGAATAATTGCCAGGATTCTTCGTCCGTTGGAGAGTTTATCGTCCAATGTTCAAGGATATCCTCATCCTCCATCCAGTTATTCCTGATAATCCACGAATTAGAAACAGCACCAAATCTCTTTCCTGTTATGCAAAGATTGAGCATCACTTTTCCTGAGAATGAGGTGTTACATTCAAGGAATAGATTCTTTGATAGTGATTTAATGGATTCTGATTTCTGAACAATATTTCCAAAATTATTTATTTTAGAGGCAACGATTGCAAGCTTCATAAGATCAATATCATCTTTATTCAAGCCAAACTTTTCAACAAATGAATCATCAATTTGTGGCATTTCTGGATGATTTGCCAAAATCTTAACAATACGGTTTGCAATAACCTCAGGTTTTGGGGATGAATCTAAACTGCCTAGCAGTTTTCTAACTTCAAACTTTTTATCTCGAAGAAGAATCCGGAACAACATATCCATTCTTAGAAGGTTCTCCTCCTCCATCGCTTGAATCAATTCTTGAAACAAATAATCAATTGCGAATTCTTTTTGAATAATTTTATTTTCAGGAATAATATCAATATTAGAAAATAATTGAGCAACTTCACCAGAATATAATTCACTAATTTCTTTTTCACTTTTGGAGGAAAAAACATCAATAAACACTCCTCCATCATTGATTTTTGAAAAGAAATTAGGACCTAAGCCACCCCAGAAATCATCAATCGATCGTTTTGAGATGTAAATGGCTGCATCGAATTTATTGTTGCCGGTTCTGTAATAATTTTCAGTGATACAATCGATAGTTTCTTCAATTTCAACAGCAAATCCATTTTCAATTAAAGTACTAATTATTGAGTCAACCCCCAAACCCTTTTCATGAAAAGTCTCACAGTGTCCGGGGTAAAGAAATTCTCTATCTGCAAGGATTAGTACTTTTTTGCAAAGAGAGTTTCTTTCATCAACCATAACATCACCAAATTAAAATAATACTCTCAAAGCCAAGTCAATCACTTCCCACACTCTCTTTTGATGTATACCTGATTATTCCACGCCCACCCTTTTTATCCGTGTTTATATCTGCAAAATGTATATTTGCATCAGACTCTAATTTGTCAAATATTTTATTATCAGTTCCATATTTACCATACCTTAGTACTACATCAGTGCCATTTGTGATTATTTTTGAAAGCAATTCATAATCCTGAACGCCAAGTGCTGATGACACTGCATTCATTACAAAAATCAATGTATATTGGCTTAAGTCTATTCCCCTATAATCGCAACAGTGAATGACACAATTGGACTCTATGCCTTCTTTTATTGCTTCAGAAAATGCAACTCTCCTTGAATCGAATTCGCAAAATTCTATTCCACCAAAGCCAGATCTTTCTAGGGCAAAGCTAACTTGCCCACAGCCTGCTGCAATTTCTAGAATTTTAGAATTCTTTGAATAATTATCCCATATCCATTTCATGATTGTTTCATCATCAATATCAAAAAAATCATTTTGCTTCAAACGATGTGCATAATAACCATATAATCCACTTTCGGTTTCCCCCATTCTTTCTAGTCTTTCTTCAGCGATTGGGATTATTTCTTTATTTAGATCAATCCGTGAATAATATGGAGGCAATGGTCTTGAAAAGGCGCTGGTAAGGGAATTATCAAACCCTGTCAAATGTTCTATAACTTCACTTACGGTCCATTTTTCAAAATCAACTGAGGCTAATTTACATACATTTTCTAGAGTGCTAAATAATTTTAATACTTCAGGAGAATCATATGGTCTATTTGCTCCATCATGCCAAAATATCCGATTCATTGTATGGGCATGAGTTTTGATGAAAGCTGTATCTCCATATACTGGAGATGAATTTATCCAAAGTGCAAGAGTATCCGAATAACTATTCAGGGCTTCATTGATAGCTTCATTTCCATGTACGTCTATCGAACAATGAGAATATGGAATTTCTTGATTCCAAATTAAAAATCTGTTTTCAATAGGCGAAATATCTTCTCCAATTAACTTAATTTTAGCTTCTTGAGTATCATACCCTTTAGGGACATTGTTTGGAATCACTGTATGTGGTTGTTCGGTTGAGGAATTAACCCAAGCTCTACCCGCGGGCATTGAAAAATCTCCAACACAACCATTCCGAATCAGGATTTCTATTTCGTCATTAACATTGCACACATTAGTGTCTGATGCATTCAATGCCCACACTCCATGAAGGAAATGCCAATTGGAAGGGTCTAATCCAAGTACTCGTTTAAATTCCTTTAAAGTTAATTCGACATATCTTTCAAACCTTTCACTATTTGTTTTCTCAGGTTCAAACCCTTCTTGCCATGGAAGATGCTTCCATTTGAAGTATTGTCCAGTAGTAATTCCTTCATGGTGAATATGGACTTGAAACTCATGATTAGTATCGGAAACAACCTTTTTAATTGCATACTCAAACCTTTCCCAATACTTGTCATTAAAAGGCTTGAAATAAAGCAAATCATTGGTTTCTTCATTCATTTCTTCGTGGGTTAATGTTTTGATTGGATAGTTAAAGAACAAGGTCATTTTATCAAAAAAAGGATGATTTTTGGTTTCTTCAATGAACCGTAATATAAGGTCCGCATTTTCAGAGCTCTCATCACCCCACTTTCCCCCACAACTTGAAAAAGGCTCCCAATGATCAGTATGAAAATGGACAAACCTTTTGATTCCTCTACTCTTCATTAGTTCAACAAGTTCTTCCATTTATTCCCCCCTTCTAATACTGCCATTCAACACTTACATTTAGTATTGACACAATTAACTTGAGAGTTCCATATTCTATTTTAAGGATGAATATAGTTTCAACCATTCATCTTGCATTACACTCAAAGGCTTTTTAATTACTTGTTCATTGAATTTTGCAGACTTAATTGCATTACTCCAACCGTCTATGTTCAATGATTCAACAATATTCACGTTTGAAACAACCTCAGCAACAGCCGCACTCCCCA
>JABHHG010000087.1 GCA_018671635.1 Fidelibacterota bacterium
CTACTGAACCAAAACTTAACATGTAGCCTTCTTGCACACAATTATCAGGATCTGTTTCCATGCCACCACATACACCACATGCATCATCAACTAAATCTGAACCACATGCATTATCACAGCCTGATGGACCAGACTCAAAACAACCACAGCCTAAATCATCAGAACCGTCTCCACCACATACTCCACAGGCATCGTCAACTAGATCTGAACCACAAGTGTTATCACATCCTGATGGATATTCACATGAGCCACTATCTGTATTTGCCTCAGGATTATAATTACACGCGGACTCATCAATACATCCAAACACGGGTACTTCAGGGCAATTATCACAAGTTTCGAGGCAAGATTCAAAAATAGGAACACCACCAAATACAAAATCACATCCAAGCGCTGCTACTGCACCTGCACAGCCACCAAAAGCCGCCAGAGCATCATTGTCATCCGCACAATCATTGGGATCAGCTAGAATAACCTCAGATACAGACTGGATAATATCACCAAAATTCCCCGTACCTGTGCCCCATGCTAATTCAGTTGCATATTCCATCTGTACAGACTCACGCCAAACTTTTACTACTACTGAATTTCCTTCAACAAATCCTGAAAATTGAGCTCCACCAAATGCACATAAATCATTAGAACCTATACTTACTATATTAAGTTGAACGCCATCCCAGACCCCTGCACCAACTAATAATTCACCTATTTGATTTGAACAATCATTATAATTTGTGATAGCAGCAGCATCGAAAATACCAATCTCATCTCCTATTTCTAAATTTGTAATTGAATCAGATAAAATAGTTAATTGACTATTACCTGTTGGTTCAAGGTTTACTGAATAATAAGAGTCAGCACATGAAGATCCATCTCCACCACATATTCCGCAGGCATCATCTACTAAATCTGAACCACAAGTGTTATCACAGCCTGATGGGCCATCTTCGTCACAACCACAACCTAGGTCCGCAGCGCTACCACCACATTCACCGGCACAATCAAATTCTACTACGCAATTACCATCACAGTCATAATTATCCATTGCATACTCACAAGAACCATCATCTTCGTCTGCATCACCGTTGTAGTTACATGCTAAATCATCAGTACAACCAGCAATTGAATTATCTTCTACATATTCAAAATCAATAGAACTTCCTGAAGCATTAGAAAATACAATATCTGATAGCCCAGTGGGGTTAGCATTTAATATTAGATTTAATAAAACTCCATTCCCAGCTGAAATGGTCGAAGCAGTTAATGAAAAGCCCAAAACAGTTGAACCTGATGCAGAAATCATAAATCCATTATCCGTAGCATCACCTCCACTAGCACTATTTATAGTTGCGCCATCTACATCAAATTGAAAACCGCCAATAGCCAAATCACTATTATAGTTTACACTCCATACTCCATCCCCTTCATCTGAAAGTGAAATTGTATTCTGTGCAAACGTAAAAGTTAAACAGGCCAGTATATATAATAATCGTTTTGCAGTAATCATGAGGAATAATCCCTTCTTCTGTTAATATTAAGTAATTGGAGGTTTTGGCCAGATTGGCAAGATAAAATTTGACGTAGGGGATTTGGGAATAGTTTTACTCTTAAGCTTAAATTGAACTTATCCATCAATATAACCCCTTCTATTTTGTAAGGTTTCTACTTTAAAAATTTACCCAGCTACAAATATGTTTTGATGTAACAATATGTAACATTATCATAGAAATTTAGGGCCATTGTCAAAAAATCTAATTGATATATATCACATTAAACTAAAGAGAAGCATTTTCCTGGATGTTGATAGATCACATTTTTCAATTCTAGAGAGAGTAATATACTCAACACCTGTGGAGAATCCATATCTAATTTAAGACATAGTTTATCAATATGGATGGGATTATTATCTAATAAGTTAACTACTTTTTTTTCTAAATCTGAAAGATCTGTAAACAGGGTTGTTTGGGTTGAATTAGATTCAATATTATACTCTATTAAAATATCTTCTGCATCCATTATTAATTTTGCCCCATTTTGAATGAGTTTATGAGTCCCAAAAGATTGCTTCGAATCCGCATGCCCCGGCAATGCAAATACATCGCGGTTTTGGTCTAGCGCACTATATGCAGTGATGAGTGCGCCACTCTTTTTACCGGCCTCAATCACCACCACTCCTTTTGATAGCCCCGAAATTATTCGATTTCGTTTTGGGAAGTTCATCGCATTTGGTTTTGTGCCAGGAACAAACTCTGTTAAAAGTGCACCATGCTCAAGAATGGTTTTTTGTAATTTCTTATTTTCAAGGGGATAACAAACATCTAATCCGGTTCCCAAGACTGCAACGGTAGGTGATTTATGCTCAATGCAAATGGTATGAGAAATTGTATCTACTCCTCGCGCAAAACCACTAATAATCGAAATGTTCTTATGAATAAGTGATTCGGTAATTTTTGCGGTCATTCGCTTTCCATATGCTGAAACGGACCGAGTGCCCACAATACCAATTTTCAAACTGTCTTGAGGAATCTTACCCTTTACAAAAATACCAATAGGGGCATCATAAATCATTTTTAACAATTGTGGATATTCATCGGAATCGTATGATAAGTATTCTCCACCCAATTCTAAGGTTTTGTCTAAAGCAATTCGTCCAAAGTCTTCATCAAGGCCAACAATATGTTGAGCCATCTCATGAGTTATACCCTTTATTTGCTTTAAATCTAATACGGAAAGATGGGATAAATCTTCTAATTTTGGAAATTGGCGGAGAATCTCACGGATTCGTCGGGGGCCAATCCCCTTAACATTAGTTAGGCTTATGAGTTGATGGTTGGGAATCATGTTGGGATACGAGTAATTTTGATATTTTGATAATGGCTGTGTCTAAATTTGATCGACTAACTGAAGATATTCGAATGGTATCAATATCAGGAAGATCCTGATCATCTATAAATTCATCCATGGTAGCATCTAGTTTTGTAATTAATAATAGACTGGGGCGAGTGTTCAACTCAGAGTCATGTCTTTCCAATTCAGTTCTGAGAATTTCATACTGTTCTTTAATGTTTTCGGATGTTCCATCTACCAAAAATATCAACACACGGGTACGTTCAACATGACGTAAAAATTGACTTCCTAATCCTTTGCCTTCTGCGGCTCCCTCAATTAATCCAGGGATATCAGCCATGACGAAAGAATTATAATCCCCATATTTAATAATACCCAAATTAGGGGCCAATGTGGTAAATGGATAATCGGCAATTTTGGGGCGCGCATTTGAAATGGCAGCAATTAATGTAGATTTTCCTGCATTGGGGAAGCCAACCAACCCAACATCTGCCATGACTTTTAATTCTAAATTTACAATGAGCGATTCACCTAATTGACCATCATTTGCAACTCTGGGAGCAGTCTGGTTTTGAGTTTTAAATCGAGCATTCCCAAAACCGCCATTACCGCCTTTACAAATGGTAAACATTTCACCATACTCAGTCATATCCACAATCACTTGCTCGGTCTCAGCATTTTTCACGGTAGTGCCAGCAGGGACTAAAAGAATTAAATCTTTGCCACTTTTCCCATGCATGTTCTTGCCCAAACCATGCTGACCTCGCTCCGCTTTACAATGACGCTTATAAGATACATCTTGCAATGTGGTTAATTGGATATCAACTTGTAGAATTATAGAGCCTCCCTTTCCACCATCTCCTCCACAAGGTCCACCTTGTGCACGAAATTTTTCACGAAGGAATGCAATACATCCATGACCGCCATCGCCGGCTTTCAAATGAATTTTTGCTTTATCTATAAATTTAATCATAAAAATGAAAGATGGGCCAAGCCCTCTTTTTACATATTCTCTATCAGTGCATCACCAAACTCTGAACACTTTAGAAGGGTTGCAACCTCCATTAATCGTTCAAAATCATAAGTAACTCTTTTTTGATTGATCGTCTTATTCATGGATTCAACTATCATATCTGCAGCATCATTCCACCCCATATAACGAAGCATCATTTCACCTGATAAAATCACAGAACCAGGATTCACTTTATCTTGTCCCGCATATTTTGGTGCCGTACCGTGAGTAGCTTCAAAGATAGCTTTACCCGTAATGTAATTCAAATTCCCACCGGGAGAAATTCCAATTCCACCCACTTGTGCAGCCAATGCATCAGAAATATAATCACCATTCAAATTCATGGTAGCAATCACATCATATTCTTTAGGGCGAAGTAAAATTTGTTGAAGGAAAGCATCTGCAATCACATCTTTCACAATTACTTTTCCTTCAGCAACTGCATCATTCTGTGCCTTTTCAGCAGCATCTTTTCCCTTTTCTTCCGCAAGCCGACCATACTGTGCCCATGTGAATGTTTTATCTGAGAATTTAGATTCTGCAATTTCATAACCCCAGGTTTTAAATCCACCTTCCGTGTACTTCATAATATTTCCCTTATGGACAAGGGTAACACTTTTTCGTTTTTCTTTAATGGCATATTTAATGGCATCCCAAACGAGTCTCTGAGTACCCTCTTTTGAAATCGGTTTGATACCTATACCAACCGTTTTTGGAAAACGGATTCGTGAAAATCTTTCACCAAAATTAGCTTTCATTAAATCAAGAAATCGAGTTACTTCTTCTGAGCCCGCTTCAAATTCAATTCCTGCATAAATATCTTCTGTGTTTTCACGGAAAATACACATTTCAATGGCACCGGGATTTTTCACCGGTGAAGGAACGCCTTCATACCATCTCACTGGACGCAAACAAACATAAAGATCTAACTTTTGACGTAATGCCACGTTAATAGAGGTAATACCGCCACCCACAGGTGTGGTTAACGGCCCCTTAATCGCCACTAAATATTCATTTATTATATCTAAAGTTTCTTGCGGAAGCCATGTATTTTCACCATAGACATCATTAGATTTTTCTCCAGCATACACTTCCATCCAATGGATTTTTCGTTTACCATTGTATGCTTTTTCTACAGCAGAATCTAATACACGTACAGCTGATGCCCAAATATCTGGACCAATTCCATCACCTTCTATAAATGGAATAATTGGATTATTGGGAACATTAAAAGCTCCATTTTCCATTGTAATTTTTTGTCCCTGTGCTGGAACTATAACTTTACTCATTTTTACTACCTTCCTTTGTTGTGCTTTCGGTAGGAGTTGATTCAGTTTTTTTGGATGTACCTGACTTTCCATAATCGGTTAAATAAAAACCTGATCCTTTAAAAATCATTCCTGAACCACCACTAATAATTCTTCTTACTTTTCCCTCACATCGAGGGCATTCTTCGATTGAATCATCACTCATTTTTTGAAAAGCTGAAAACTGATGTTTGCAATCAATACCTTTATAATTATATGTTGGCATAAACATCTTTCTGTAAAGCTGCAATCGCAGTTACTAAAATCATATCATCTACTGAACATCCACGAGAAAGATCATGCACCGGTTTATTCAACCCTTGCAATAGAGGTCCCCATGCAGAATAACCCGCCAATCTTTCTGTGATTTTATATGCAATATTGCCTGCGTCTAAATTTGGGAAAATCATCACATTTGCATTACCACCTAGTGGAGAATCTGGTGCTTTTCGAGATGCTATAATTTCATCTACTGCCGTATCAAATTGTAATTCACCATCATGGCAAATACTACCATGTTTATTTGAGAATATCTTTACCGCATCCGTGACTCGTTTTACACGATAATGGTCAGCACTGCCTTTTGTCGAGAATGATAGAAATGCAATCTTAGGCGTTTCATTTGATAACAATTCATGAAATTCAGATGCATCTTTTGCGATGGATACCAACTGTTCACTTGTGGGCTCTGGAATAACGCCACAATCTGAAAATGTAAACGCTTTATCTCCATCGGGTGAAACCATGAAGAATATACTTGATACCCATTTCGAAGAAGGCTTTACGCCTACCATTCTTATTGCCGCTCTAATTACATCACTTGTTGATGTTGAAGCACCAGCCACTAAACCATCCGCCAAACCATTTGCCACCATGGCCATACCCATATTCAATGGATTTTCTAAAAAATCTTGAAGCTGTGCCTCTGTCCAATTCTTAGTAAATTTTAATGTTGAAATTGAATCTATTAAATTAAGAATTGAATCACTTGAATCCCCTACCTCAACAATATTAAATCCCATTTGTAGTAATTCTCGTTTGGCATCCATTACTCGAGGGTCGCCAATTTCTGGTAAAATCACTCGTGCGCCGGTATCAATACCCTGCTGAATGAGTCTATCTCTAAACTTATTTGCCACTAAAACTTTCTTTCAGAGCGTCTTCTACATGTTGTGGGACATATGCTGAAACATCACCTCCTAACGATGCTACCTCTTTTACAAGGGAAGAACTAATATGCGTATATTTTTCATGAGGCATCATAAACACCGTACTAATTTCTTCTTTCAAACTTCTATTCATAAGCGCCATTTTAAATTCAAATTCAAAATCAGATAGGGCTCGAAGTCCGCGAATAATGGCATTGGCATTTTTCTCAGCCGCATAGTTCACTAATAAACCCTCAAATAAATCAACTTCAATATTTTTTAAATGAGTTATAGATTTATTAATCATGGTTATTCTTTCAGATTCAGAAAATAATGCTGAACCTTTCTCGGCATTTCTAGCAACTGCAACAATAATCTTATCAAATAATTTCGATGACCGTTCAATAATATCTAAATGTCCATTTGTAATAGGATCATAAGATCCCGGATAAATCGCTATTTTCATGCTTCAGCCCTCCAAAATACCACTTGTGTTGAACCATACTTTTTAATTCTTGCAGTGTCATCATCAATTAAGCACCGCTTCATTTCCATACAAAAAATTCCATCATCTTTCAAAAATGGCTTTATCTTCTCTTTCAACTCTAAATAATCAACTTTTGTATATGGCGGATCCGCAATAATCACATCATATTTCTTTAAATTCATTTTAAGGAATCTACTCACATCCATTGCTTTAATTGTAATATCCTCGTCCTTACAAATGATTGCAATATTTTTTTTCAACGTTTCAAGCACTAATCTATTGCTCTCCACAGATGTTAATTGACTAGCACCTCGACTCAATGCTTCCAGACCAAGTGTGCCCACACCTGCATATAAGTCTAAAACAGAAGCACCATCAAATGGTTCGAGTATCTGCATCATCGATTTTCTCACAACCGCTTGTGTAGGGCGGACATATAAATTCGGAACATCTTGTAACTTCCGCCCTTTATATTTTCCTGATATAATTTTAATCATTACTTAATTTGAGAGTTTTACAGCAAAAATTAAATTATTTGCATCAATTGAGTGAATGGCCATTTCATTGGATTGCAATTTCTCCGCATTCGCTAATTGTAAAAAAATAGAAATAATATCAGAGGTACTACCCCGCATAGCAATTTCATCTTGAGAAATTACGGCTTCAACATTTTTACCTGTATTCACAAACTCAAAGAATGACTCTGGAGAACTAATAGAATCACCATTATTAATAATTTCCCAAGGGAATTTAGCAATCATAGAATAACTATTATTATCGCCAAAAATTCTAACCGCACCATTGCTCGAAAAATCCATTTCCTCTTGAAAATACTTCATTGTTGATAAATCAAATGCACCTAAACTGATTAATACATTTCCATCAAGAAATTGTAATGACTCAATAGTATAGTCATCTTTACTCTGTAAAATCACTTTTAGAACTTTATCAATGACCACTTCTTGGGAAAATTCTTCAGACTGCATTGAAATGTTAAAATCAAATTTAGAAATCATGGGGTAAAAAATGACGACAAAAATGGCCATGAAAATGATGGTATACATACTAATTGAAGGGAGCTTCAAAACTTTTTTTGGTGCAATCTTTTTCTGCTTTTTAACAGGAGCTATATTAGAAGTGACTTGGGTTTTCTGTTTCAAAAATGAAACTGAGCAATCAGCCATTTCTTTAGTTTGAATTCCAGGCTCTGAAAGTAAGTTTATATCAAACATCAATCCCTCTAAACCCCACTCCCATTTCTGCAAAAGTAGCACCTTTTAGTGGATTGATTTTTTCTTCAGTTGAAATATCTAAAACTTCGAACGGATTCAATAATGTCACATTTCTAATTTCAGACTCAACCAATTTTTTTAAATCTTTTGCATTCAATTCAGTTGAGTATACAAACAGCCGTTCCATATGCATGAATTCATCTAAGCCTTCACTCATCCACGATTCAATTTGGGAGGTCATTTTCTCAAGTAATGTTGTTGATCCAACCAGATTTAAAATTTTCACTGAATTTTTCAACCGTTTAAAAGTAACTAATGTTTTAAACTCACCCCCTTTTACAATGAGCAATTGATCAATATGATTTTTGCCCATTTTCCAAATGGAATAACTTTCCAGTTGATGCGCATGAAACCATTGTTTAGCGCCAATTTCAGCAGAGAAAATGCCAATGTTAATAGTTCTAAGTTCACCATTAACATCTTGTACTGAATTAACAATACCCGTTTTCAATTCTTTATGAAGATGGATATTTAGAAGACTACTACTATTGAAAAATGGAAATGAAAATGTATCATATAAAGTTTCAAATTCAGGGTCACTAATCTGATTTTTCTGCCATTCAATAAAATCTGATGAATTGTATTGGGTATGCGATATAAATATATTTTGAGTATCTATAGATAATTGAAATCGTGGAGACGCTTCTGAAGATTCATTAATAATCTCTTCCAATATAGTCGTGAAATTTCCATTCTTGAAACTAAAGTCTTCAGCTGACTTAATTTGACCAAATTTGGTAATCAATGGACCGCCCTCTGATGGAATCCACTCTAAGTATTGAAAATACTTACCGCTTTGTGATACAGCAATCAATCTAAAATCCTATTCACTAGCCCAAGTTGTAATTCCACCTTTAATAGACCCATGACGCCCAGCCTCAAATTGGAATACTAAAAACCTTGGTTCAGTATAATCATCGGGCACTGGAGATGAAACGGTAAAAATTGGATTTTCAGAATCTGATTCATCAATATCAAAATAGAATTTTTCATGTGTGATTGGACAATATAAACGTTCATTACTTAGATGATACTTTTTCCGTAAATAGTCCGTTACAATTTCAGTGCGACTTGTGGTATCTGAAGAAAATATATCATAAAACATTTCATCATTAGTAAATGACTTTAAGTCTCTTACATTTACAAATAGAGTATCAACACCGCCACTATCTCCATTCTTCATTCCAACAGTATAAATAGTATCTAATTTAACTTTTCTCATAATCACAGCATCACTAAAGGTAGTGTCAACCTTGACTTCGAAACCTCTTTCAATATTTATAGCATATTTACCATCACTTAAATTTAAAGATTGAGAACCGGTAAAAGTACTATCTGCAATAAGTGAATCCATGGCTGCTTCAATTAACTCAAATAAGTGTTCTCCATTGGTAGAATATTTTCCTGTGAGTTCAAAATAAAAATCCTGTGAATTTGAAATATCTAACATTCGTTCACGGGCATCATTTCTAATTTCGCTTTCTTCCATCCAAATTGAACGTGGGATATAAATAATAAGAAATAATATGAGAATAGAAAATATAATACCCCAATCTAATGCACCAATTTTACGATCTAATATATCTTGTGAATACAATCCTCAATCTCCCATTTATATTACAATAAATTCTTTAATTTTTTCAATTGTCTTTGCTCCAATTCCAGGAACTAATAATAAATCTTCAACTGAAGAAAACGAGCCCATTTCTAATCGTTTAACCATAATTTTTTCTGCCGTAACCGGACCGATTCCTGGAAGCAAAATCAACTCATCTTTACTCGCAGTATTTACATTAATCTTCCCTGATAAAACTTGCTCTGACTTTATAATATCTGCAATTTCTTGATTGTTCTCAACAAATCTTAATTCGGTATTTCTATCATTATTGCGAACATATAAAATAGATAAACCAACCATAAATGCAATAGTTAAAAACAATACGGTATTACGCTCATCTTTAGTGAAAAAAATCATTAGTTAAACTTTGAGAATGTAGCCCCATCATCTAATTCTTTTCTTAAGCCTTCTAAAAGTTTACGAACAGATTTAGAATATTTGCTTGGTGTTTTAATATTTACTTTCACCAATTCATCTCCATTTCGTTGACGATTCACTTCAGGAATTCCCTTGCCTTTTAATCGAAGAATTTGACCCGATTTGATTCCTGCAGGAACTTTTAAATTAACTTTCCCTGCCAATGTGGGTACTTCTACAGACCCTCCAAAAACAGCCATAGGGTAATCTATCCAACAGTCTAAGAAAATATCATTCACATCTCTTACAAATAAATCATGTTCTTTCTCATCGAAATACACAACCAAATCTCCAGAGGAAGTATTATTTGGACCTCTATTTCCATCCCCTGACATTGTCATATAATTACCACGAGAGACTCCAGATGGCACTTCAATATCCACACTTACCATATTTTTTACACGACCATCCCCTCTGCAAGATTTGCAGGGATTAGAAATAATGGTTCCCTTGCCAGAACAATGATGGCAAGGTTGAACATTTACAATTTGACCTAGAAATGAACGTTGTACTTGTCTGATTTCACCCGTACCTTGACATGAAGAACATGTACTTGGCTGAGCTTCTCCTTCTGCGCCAGATCCACTACAAGGCTCACAGGATTCAAAGCGTTTAATTTTTACTGTCTTTTGTGAACCGGCATAAATTTCTTCTAAGGTTAATGCTAAAGTGAGTTTTAAATCACCGCCTCGTCGTTGTTGACGGGATCGACCGCGACCACCACCAAAGATGTCACCAAATCCACCACCGCCACCACCGCCACCACCAAAGATATCACCGAATGAGCTGAAGATGTCATTCATATCCATATTATGGAATCCACCTCCTGCACTTTGATTTACACCCGCGTGACCAAATTGGTCATAACGTTGACGCTTTTCACCATCATTTAAAATGCCATAGGCTTCAGCCGCTTCTTTAAATTTTTCTTCAGCACCTTTATCTCCCTGATTTTTATCAGGATGGTATTTCATGGCAACTTTGCGATATGCTTTTTTTATTGAATTAGCATCGGCGTCTTTAGAAACGCCTAAAATTTCGTAATAATCTCTCATTAACTTATCTTACTCACAACTACTTTTGCATGACGAATAATTCGATCATGATATTTATACCCACCTTCAAACTCCTTCACAATTATATCATCCTCTTCTCCCGGCTCACTCATCAGCGCTTCATGCAATTCAGGGTCAAAGGTTTCACCTATAGTTTCAAAAGATTCAATATTCTTATCTTTTAAGTTTTTGATCAATTTTAACTGCACCAGCTTTATTGCTTCCTTAATGGATTTCTCATCAGTTTTGTCAGCATTATCAACTGTACGCTGAAGGTCATCAAGGGCCGGTAAAAGTGATAAGACTATTTCTTCTCCTGAATATCGAATCAAATGAATCTTCTCGTCTCGAGTTCTTCGTTTATAATTATCAAACTCAGCGAGAAGACGAATATTCTTATCTTTTTGTCTCTCAATATTAGATTCTAATTCAATAATTTTTTCATTCAAATTAGATTCTAACTCCTTAAAATCATTTATTTTTTTTGACGTAGCCGTGGCTTTTGTCTTTTTAGAATTTGTTTTTGTGGTAGTACTTTTTTTCGGCATAATCTCTTATAAATTAAATTTTGGTTATATAGCAAGACCTGAAATTTAATATTTTAAGCAAGATTTTTACAAGTGGAGGATTGTTTAATTTATATCTAAATTTTTACTTTAAATACTTTGAAATCCCACGATAACTTCCCGTGAGTCCTAAAAGGATTCCAACTATCAAATTTCCGGCAATCATCATGTCAGGAATTACCAACTGAATTCGAACTAATGATTCAATAAGATAGGCTTGTAATGAATATAGCAATGAAAGAAATAGTAACGCCATTGTTGAACCAATCAAGCCCTGATAAATACCCTCCATTATAAATGGAAATCGAATAAAACTATTTGTGGCGCCCAAGAGGTGAAGTGTCTCAATTGAATGTTGCTTAGAATGGATTATCAGACGAATTGTATTAGAAACCAATACTATTGAAATCAATAAAATTGCGATGCCAACCACCAATGAAAACCCCAGAAGATTATCGATTATATGATCAACACGAGATACGACATCATGCTGAAATGCTGCCTCGTCAACGCCATTCATACGTCTGATTTCGCGTGTTATTTTCCACATCATACGCGGAGATCGATGTGAAATAGATATATCGAAGTTCCCTCCCATTGGGAGTGGATTATTACCAATTATATTTTTAATATCATCTTTGAAATAAAGTTTAAATAAACTGGCAGCCTTCTCTTTGTCTATAAATTCACCTTGCTCAATTCCTCTAATCAGTAAGATATCATTAAACAATTGTACGGATGTCGACTCTGAGAGCCCAGAATCAAAAAATACCTCAATATTAAACTGAGCTGTAAATTTGTTGGTAAATCCCACCATATTCTCATAAAAGAAATATGCAGAGCTAAATACCACTAATGTGATTGCAATCGTAATTGATGAAATAATTGCAGGAATCCGTGCCCGGAATAAAGCACGAATACTTTCAATTAGTAAGAATGTTAATTTAGACATCATTTCTGTACTAAACGTCCGTCACTTAATTCTATGTATCTTTTTTTACGCGGTCGTATTAATGGGAAATTATGTGTTGACATCAACACGGAGGTTCCGTTATTGGTGGCTAATTCTAATAGGTCTAAAATTTCATCCGATACATTGGGGTCAAGATTTCCCGTAGGCTCATCGGCTAAAATTACAACTGGATCTTTTACCAATGCTCTGGCGATAGAAACCCGCTGTTGTTCGCCACCACTCAACTGAGATGGACGCATTTTAGTAACGCTGTCAAGCCCTACTTTTTCAAGAATTTCACTTACTTTAGACTTAATTTCTTTATTGGGGAGACCTAAAATATTCAATGGTAATGCAACATTCTCAAATACCGTTCTATCTTCAATGAGTCGAAAATCCTGAAAAATCATTCCAATTTTTCTTCGGTAATATGGAATCTTACGACTCCGCATATCCGTAATATCTTGACCATCAATATAGAGACTACCATCATTCAGAAGAATATCTTTATAGATGGTTCTGAGAACCGTGGACTTTCCTGCACCCGTCGGCCCCATCAAAAATACCATTTCACCTTTTTCAATATGGAATGATAAATCGAATATCCCCACATCATCAGCGTAAGTAGCCGTTACATTTTCAAATTGAATCATAGAAAAAATTACTCATGTTTTTTGATGCTAACCAATCCAAAGGGAATTAAAATTTAAAAAAATAAATACAACATATATCCCTAATAAAATAATCCCAATTTCGCGAGACAGTTTATTTCTAAAGTATAATGCTGCGAACAAAATCATCGTAAGTAATCCCATCACAAATAGCTGTGCATTTATGGTGATAGACGTAATAGAAATATCTTTGATTATAAATGAGATGCCTAACACCGCCACAATATTCATAATATTAGACCCGATAATATTTCCAATAGCCAAACTTGCCTCATTTTTTTTTATAGCAACTAAGGTGGTGGCTAATTCGGGTAAAGAGGTTCCGATGGCTACAATAGTCATTCCAATAATTATAGGTGGAATTCCAAAAATCTCAGCTAATCCAACTGCACCCTCCACAAAAAAGTGTGATCCAAAACCAAGTCCTGAAATTCCAATTATCACAAACATAGCAATGTTTTGAGAGGTCCCTTCATCAATAACATCCACCTCATGATCCGAATTAATCAAATAATAACAATACAGAAAAAGGATTCCAATGTAACCTAAGCCTGTATAAAAATTCATATAATCAAGCTGAATACTCAATATGGGAAGCATGGTAATAAATAGAAGAAAATAAAGATCACCCTTTAATTTTGAAAATGAATAGCAAAGTGGAGAAATAATTGAGCCAATGCCTAAAATCAATCCAATATTTGCAATATTAGAGCCAATTACATTCCCAACAACAATCCCCGATTCACCTCTGAGTGTTGCCATAATACTCACAATAAGTTCAGGCAAACTGGTACCGAATGCAACCAAGGTAATACCCACTACAATTTTGGGGATGCTGAACTTTTCAGCAATAGATTTACTACTCTCAATTAAGTATTCAGCTCCGAAGAATAATAGTAGGCCACCCGCCACAAACTGTACTAACTCAGGGAACATGTTTAACATGAGTATAATTTATTTTCTAAAATATAATTAAATACATTAGAGGGTAATAAGGCCATTGCTTTTTCAGCATTATTGTTTAACTCATTTCTAAATTCTGAAGATGATATATCATAATTAAAATCATCAATATACTCTAATCTAATCTTAGGATTAAAAGTAAAATGGTTTCGTGAAAAACAAATAAATGAAACCACTTTTTGTAATGCTTCAAACTCATACCATGTGGCCAATAGATTACCTTGATCTTCACCCAAAATGACACTCAAATCACATTCGGGAGATTGATTTAGAATCCATCTAACTGTATTGATAGTATAACTGGGTGATGATGCATTTAATTCAAAATTTGATACTTCAATTTTAGGGGAAATTTCTCCGAATGCATACACACACATTTGAAGCCGTTGATCAGAAGTTGCCATCGTTTCATTTACTTTATTGGGCGATTGTTTAGCAGGGAAAATAAAAAATTTATCACAATCATCAACCAGGCGATTTACCATTTCTATATATGCAAGATGAGGTGGATCAAAACTACCTCCGAACATATAAATTTTCATTTATAGAGCCTTAGATATTCTGAGAGCCCTAATCCATTTTCCATTTTAAAAATTAAATTTTGAGCCTCTTCTAATTTTACATTAGAGGTGAATTTTTCTTCTTGAGTTTCTAAATAGAATGTTGCCGTTTCTACCTCATTTTGTAGCAAATAAAGGAATACAATAGTTAGCCTTACTTCATCTATGATTTCAGTATCATAATATTGGGTGAGCACATTATTAAGATAAATTAACGCAGAATCATATTCTTCTAATTTTAAGTATAAGCGAGCCGATTCAAATTCTTTTTTTGCCAACTTTAACCGAAGTGATGCAATCTCTTTACTTGCGGTATCCAATCTTTTTGATGAGGGGTAATCTTCAATAAATTCTTGTAGTCGATCAATGGCTTCTAACGTACTGGTTTGATCTTTTTGGAATGAATTTGACATATTGATTGCGCATTCACAAATTCTAAAACGAGCAGTTTCAGTTTTCTCATAACTTTGAGAAAATCGTGAAAATCTATCAAACTCTAGGGCGGCATCTTCATATTCTTTCAATTCAAAATGGGATTCACCTAAGAGATATTGTGCATCTAATGCCATTTGTGAACCTGGATTATTCATGACTACAAATTGAAGTTCGTCTTTTGCACGGGTATATTTCCCTGATTTATAAAATTGTTCACCTTTTTCAAACTTAAGCTGTAACTCATCAACAAATGACATCTTTGTTGCAGAGCATCCAAGGAATAAAAATAGGATTATAAATTTCAATTTGTACATTCTAATTCCAATTAAATGATAGTTTTATACCACCAACTCCATACGGATTTATTGGTGAAAAATATGTTTTTGCAGTCAGATTAGTAATTTTATTATTATTCAATTTTGATAATATCAGTACATCCATCATGCTAGCGAAATGATTGGCCACCATTGAGGATAATGCAAATGATGCAATGCGATAATAATCATTAGAATCATTCCAAATTTCGCGATATAATTTTTTATAAGGACTCATGGCGATATACTCGCCGCCAAGTTCTTTCACTACCAGATCTAAGGACTCATTATCTTCCCATCCAGCGTAAAAGTGGTCATATTTGCCAATATTTTCATAATAATGATGATCTTTTTCAATAATAATTACATTATCTTCTTCGAAAAAGATTTCTGCCATAGTTTCATCATCTAATTCATTATTGATATAAAATGTCATAAACTCATCCGAATTACTACTAAAAGAATTTCCATTTACACTAAAATTTAAATGATGTGAATCATCCCAAATATCAGGATAGTATTCATCATCAAAATTAATAAAAATACTATCTGCTGGAGTTCCCTTCCATTTAGAATAATCGTAAAACCATCTATCAAGGCTCCAATGCTCATCTGCATAGGCTCTATACTTATCTTGGGTGTCCAAACCTTTTTGATTAAATATGTACCATGTACCTACTGCAATAGCTTCAATCCCTAAGAATAAATACCCTCTATTGGTATAGCCCATTGAATATTCCCCTGAACCGGGTAATATTGCAGAATACAGCATGGCTTTCATATTAATATTTGAAGATTGGGAATCTCCATCATTCTCCGGAGAATAGCCAAAATTAGAATTTACTTTTTCATCTATGGAAAATTGAATTTTCTCATGTATTGGATGAATACTGGAAAATGAAAATGTAATAAAAATTATGACTAAAAAATATGGCATCCGCTAAAATCCAAATAGAAGTGAAACATAATGCTTTCCTGATTCTTCACTATCATTAACCGCTTGATGATATTCATACTCTAATGCTGTGGGATATGCATAGAAAGAAAATCCGTGAATTCTCAATTCTAATCCTGTAGAAAATTTATAATTTTTTTCTTCAATAAACTCAGATAATTGGTTATTAAATGATCCACCCGTTTGTGCCACCATTCCTACTGACATATTTTGAATATTTAAATGTGCAAAGGTATAATTTTTTTCTAAAAATATAGGGATACGTGTTTCTGAAGTTACAATAATTTGACGGGCACCTGTTAAATCTTCATTATAAAATGTATATCCCTTTAATCCGGGTAATCCCCCAGAAAAGAAATGGAAAAAATTATCAACCTCATTATTTGATAACCATCCCAATTGAGTTCCTAAAGATGATACCCATCGCTTAGATTTATTTAATGTAAAATGATGTTTGCCATCAAATGTAAAACGGTATGTATTATGAGGAGAAAAATTTGCACCGAAAGTACTATACTCCTCATTAACACCGAACCCATTCATAAAGTTATTCCACTCATAACTTAAATTTGCATTCATAACAAAACCGTTTCCCGGGAACATATTGTTCAAAAAAGCTGGTTTTATCGTCTCTAAATTATATTTAATTGATGCACTATGTCCTCTAAAATAGTCAAATGCTAAATCTCCATTGAACCTTAATGTATCATAAGGAGCATTTTGTACCACGGCTTGATTTACATGTTCTCTATAATTTGTATAATTATAATTTATCCAAAATTTATGACCACTCACATTAAATCGGGCGCCAATTTCTCCTGAAAATAGCATAAACGCAAGTTCACTATTGATGTGAACATTATCAGCGATGGTACCATTGGCACGAATATAATTTGAATACATATTGCGATGGCGCGTGACCCAAAATAAGTTTGAATATAATGTGGGCCAATATTTTTTGAATTCAAAAATGAGAAATAAATCTAAATCAGATTTTGAATTTGTAGATGCGCCCCCAAATATGGACAACTTATCCAAATAATCATGGGACATAAAATAAAACCCTGGCTTTACCGTTTCGTAATCTAACATTACCCGTGGCATTATGGATAATTTCGACATGGATTCTTTATATGGTTTGGAAGGCGTTGAATCTAAATCTGTGAGTGGTAATGACAGAGGGTTTTGATGCCAATAGTTTGGGCCATAGCCAACATTATTCTCATCTATAATTTGAATTGAATCAATAACTGCAATTTTATAGGCACCATTTTTAAACTCTGAATACAAAATTCTACC
>JABHHG010000114.1 GCA_018671635.1 Fidelibacterota bacterium
CAAATCAAAATAATTTCTACACGTGGCGATGAAGACCAAACCACACCCCTCCCCGAAGTTGGAGATAAAGGATTTTTTACTGCAGAAATCGAAGCAGAACTATTGGCCGAAACCATAGATATAGCCGTTCATAGTATGAAAGATTTACCTGCAGATTTGGGCCCTGATTTTAAAATTGGGGCTGTTCCTAAACGGTTTTCATATCGTGATGTATTGGTTACCAATTCACCTATGGAATTTAAAGATTTACCCAAAAATGCAACTATCGCTACGGGGAGTCTCCGTCGTGGGTTACAAGTTAAATCCCTACACCATGATATTAATATTGTGGATGTTCGCGGCAATATTGATACTCGCATCCAAAAATTGAAAGATAATAATTGGGATGGCCTAATTATGGCTGAAGCGGCTATAAAACGTTTAAAATTGGATGTTCCCTATTATCAATTTTCAAATGATGAAATGACACCGGCTGCAGGTCAAGGTGCCGTTGCAATTGAAATTGCATCCAAGCGAACCGATTTGAACAAAATATTGTCTAAGATAAATCATAATCCATCTTCAATAGCGGTTGAGATTGAGCGACATATTATCAATAAACTGGAAGGTGGCTGTAAAACGCCAGTTGGATGTTTGGCCACCATCCATAAAAATAAACTTAAAATTGAGGCCTATCTTTCTGATATTTCAGGAACTCACGTAATTCGCATTTCAGATTTTGGGCAATTGAGTGATAAAGATGAAATTATTGAAAATATGTTAATAGCCTTCATTGATGAAGGTGCCAAAAAAATTATAGATTCAAATCGGGAAGCATTGGTGTAATGCCTAATTTAATTTATTGGACACTTCAAAACGATTTCCCGCAAGAATGGCAGCCTAAATTTACTGAGTTGGATTATTCTATTCAACATACACCGCTTATCGAATTAACCGTAAATAAATCATATTCTATAATTACAGATTCTGTGGATAATTTTGATGAACTTATTATATCCAGTCAATTTGCTGCACAAAAAATTTCAACTACGCTTAAAAATCAAAAGTATAAATTTTATATAGTTGGCTCACAGGCTTCATCAATTTTGAAAGAAGCGGGACATGAAATCCTCCATGTTTCAGAAAATTCTGAAAGCTTAGCGGCGTATATAAAACATAAAACAGATGTAAAAATCCTTCATTTATGCTCCGAAAAAAGTAATGTGGATATTTGGCCAAACAATGTAAAAACCGTCCCTTTTTATAGCCCCACGGAAAATACAAATTTCAATCTCAAGACAGATAATATTGATAGAGACTCAATCATCGTTTTTGGTAGTCCATCAGGTGTGGATATTTGGTTTACTAAAAATATAGATATATCTGATTCTACCATTGCGGCTATTGGAAGAACCACTGCTAACCGATTTTCAACATATACAAATAAACCAATAATTGTACCAAAAATATCCACAATCAACCATTTATGTGAAGCTATTTATAACCATTTAAAACACTCAAATTATGAACCCACAGAATAAAATTTTCATTGATGCCTGTTATGGTAATCCTGTACCTTATACTCCATTATGGATAATGCGACAAGCGGGACGATATTTACCCGAATACCGTGCCATACGAAAACAGCATACATTCCATGAAATGATGCATACACCAGATCTGATGACAGAGGTTACTCTCCAACCCATTCATCGGTATGGTTTTGATGCAGCAATCATGTTTTCCGATATTTTGGTAATTCCTGAAGCCATGGGCGTTAATTTTCAACTTATTGAAAATGTAGGACCTGTTTTTGACAATCCATTAGATACTATGGAAAAAGTAAAATCTATTCAGCTTGCAGACCCCGCCCATCTTCAGCATGTGTTTGAAGGCGTGAAGCAAATCAGAAATGAGTTAGATGACAGCAAAGCGCTCATCGGATTTTCAGGTGCGCCATGGACAATAGCATCCTACATGGTAGAGGGAAAACCCAGCAAAGATTATCGCCATATTCGCGCGCTCATGCATTCTGAATCAGCCGTATTTCACCATTTAATGGATACCCTAACCGAGAGCATTATTACGTATGTAACGGAGCAAGTGAAGGCTGGTGCAGATGCTATTCAGATTTTTGATACTAATGCCAGCTATTTATCCCGTGATGTTTTTGAGGTATTTTCATTTCCCTATCTAAAGCGGATTGTGAGTGCTGTAAATGCGCTGAATGTACCTTGTATTCTTTTTGTAAAAGGTGGAGGCTATTGGTTAGACTTACTCAAAACCTCTAATGCCCCAGTATTAGGCATTGACTGGACCGTCTCTCTGAATGATGCTAAATTAACGGTAAACGATTCAGTTTCTTTACAAGGAAATCTTGATCCATCCATTCTATTGGCTCCCAATCATATAATTGAAAAAGAAGTATGTAAAGTATTAGAATCTTATGGTGAGGGCAATGGACATATCTTCAATTTGGGACATGGCATTACACCGGATATACCACTTGAAGCGGTCCAAATGGTAGTAGATACCGTAAGAGCCGAGAGTCCAAAATACAAATTGCAAACTATTGAGATGGATGAATAAAAACTTAATTACTAATTCATTCAAGCATATTCAAGACCATATTTGTGCGGGACTTACTGAGGTTTCGGGGCAAGCATATCATGAAGATAATTGGACATACTCTGATGGTGATGGTGGTGGTCGAACTCGTATTTTTTCGGGTGATTATATTGAAAAGGGTGGTGTTAATTTTTCGGCATTAAATGGGACACTCTCTGAAAAAATGGCATCAAAATTAAAAGGTGGTGGTCGCGACTTTTTCGCCACGGGTGTATCATTAGTAATTCATCCCAAAAATCCATTTGTGCCCACAGTACATATGAATATCCGCTATATTGAGCGTGGTGGCAAGGGTTGGTTTGGGGGCGGTATAGATTTAACTCCCTTTTACCCCAATACCCCAAATATTATTGACTTTCATAAATCACTAAAAAATATTTGTGATAATCATGTCATTGCAGATTACTCCAAATTTAAAGAAGAGTGTGATAATTACTTTTATGTTAAGCATCGCAATGAAGCCCGTGGGGTGGGTGGAATATTTTTCGACTATCTCTCTGAACATTCTGAGCAAACATTTGATTTTGTAAAAGATGTGGGAATAGGCTTCAACCAAATATACTTACCCATATTTACTGAAAATAAAGACAAACCATTTACTGAAAAACAACGTGAGTTTCAGCTCTATCGTCGTGGGAGATATGTAGAATTCAATTTAGTTTATGACCGAGGCACATTGTTTGGGCTGGAAACGCAAGGACGGATTGAATCCATTCTCATGTCACTACCTCCACTCGCTTCATGGATGTATAATTGGTCACCAGAGCCAAATACACCTGAAGCTGAATTATATGAAATTATTAAACCACAAGATTGGGTGAATCAGTAAAATGAAAAAAGCAGTATTACTCATAAACCTAGGTACTCCCAATTCACCTACAATTCTATCAGTATGGAAGTATTTACGACAATTCCTCATGGATCCACGGGTAATTGACATCCCATACTTACTTAGATATTTTTTGGTAAATTTCATTATAATTCCCAGTAGAGTATCCAATTCTACAAAAGAGTATAAAAAATTATGGGGGAAATTTGGAATATCCCCATTAGTGAATTATGCCGAAAATCTAACAATTAAGTTAAATAGTAAATTCCAAAATAAGGCTGATTTTTACTTTGCTATGCGATATCAAAACCCCTCAATAGATTCAGTATTAGCAGATATATATTTAAAAAATTATGAAGAATTAGTTATTCTACCTCTTTACCCACAATATGCATCAGCATCTACTGGGTCAACTATAGAACATTGTAATAAGATTATTAATAAATGGTGGAATATCCCTAAAATTAAAATCATCAATCACTTTTATAATCATGAATCATATATCAAGTGTTTTGTGGATAATACTAGAAAATTAGATTATAATACTTATGACCATATACTTTTCTCATACCATGGTTTACCTGAGCGGCATGTAGATAAAACCTATACTGATAATTCAATTTGTGAAGATAATAGCTGTGAAGAGGGAATGAGTGATACTAATAAATTCTGTTATAAGGCGATGTGCTATGAAACATCCAATTTAATAGCCTCCAGTCTAAGGATACCTCATGATAAATTCTCTGTCTGCTTTCAATCCAGGTTAGATGACAAATGGATCAAGCCATATACCGACAAGGTGATGTTAGATTTAGTGGCATCAAGTCGTAAAAAGGTGTTGGTGCTCTCTCCTGCATTCGTCAGTGATTGTCTGGAAACTTCCATCGAAATTAGTGAACGCTATAAAAACATATTTATTGAATATGGTGGAGAAGAATTCACGTTAGTGCCCAGCCTGAATGACAATGATAATTGGGTGGATGCTGTGGCCGAAATTATTAATTCTCATGGCTAAAAATGTGGCTATTATTGGCGGTGGAATTGCAGGACTCACAGCAGCCTATTATCTGAAAAAATCTGGAATTACCCCCACTGTTTTTGAAGCATCCTCTCAACTTGGGGGCGTAATACAATCAGACACCATTGATGGCTTCACTATTGAGAATGGTCCAAATACCCTTTTACTCTCAGACCAACGCACAGTTGAAATGTTTGATGATTTGGGCTTACAATTTGAAGATGCATCTCCAAATTCAAAAAATAGATATGTGGTAAAAGATAAGCAATTAGTTGCTGTACCCATGTCCATAAAATCATTTATCACTACATCTTTATTTTCATGGACATCCAAATTTAAAATTATCACGGAAGCCTTTCGGCAAAATAAACCATTAGGAGATGAAGAATCTGTGTCTCAATTTATTATTAGACGATTCGGCAAAGAAGTGTTGGTCTATGCAGTAAATCCATTCATTGCAGGCACCTATGCCGGTGATCCGGATAGCTTAAGTATTGAGCATTCATTTCCTCTACTGGAAAATACGGAGCGTGTTTATGGTAGTGTAATTGGTGGTTTTTTTAAAAACCGAAAAAAACAGAATCCCCATAAGATTAAACGCAGAACCATATCATTCCCTAAAGGAGTGGCGGAATTAACACATGCACTTTCTAATTATCTATCAGATAGTACGCATCTTAATACCACCATTTCTGATATTTCTAAAACAGATAATTCATTTACGCTCACCAATACTCAAAATGGAAAAATGGAATCCAGTTCATTTGATGAAATCATTTGCACCGTGCCTACATATTCGTTGAAAAATATTACCATAAATGGAGAAGATTATCCAGATTTTGACGAACTGGGTGAAATCAATTATCCTCCAGTTATATCAATTTCTTTGGGATATAAAAAAGAGCACATCCCCCATTCACTTGAAGGATTTGGGGCATTAGTTCCTAAATGTGAAAATATGAATATTTTAGGCGTTTTATTTTCATCATCATTATTCAACAATCGTGCACCAAAAGACCATTCTCTCCTTACTGTATTTATAGGCGGTTCCAGACAACCTGAACTGACAGTACTATCAGAAATTGAGAGAGTCCAGTTAGCAAAAGAAGATTTAGAGACGTTATTGGGGATTTCAACAGAACCAGCATTCATGCACCAAACCTTGTGGAAAAAAGCGATTCCTCAGTATCATGTGGGTTATGGCCATTATAAAAGCATTATGAACATGATAGAAGCTAAATTAAGAGGCTTTCATTTTGCGGGTAATTATGTTAATGGAATTTCTATACAAGATACCATTTTGAGTAGTATGAATTTAGTAAATGAGTTAAATCGCCATTCTTCAACGTGCTCAGAATGACAAAGGACTAAACCATGAAAAAACAACAATCTAATTTACCATTTAGACCACGACGGCTTCGTAAAAATGATAGTATTCGTCGATTGGTACGAGAAACACAAGTCAGAAATGATGATTTAATTTATCCCCTGTTTGTGCGTGACGGAAAGAATCTCAAATCTGAGATTTTATCAATGCCAGGGGTGTATCATTTTTCACCAGATAGTATTCTTCATGAAATTGAAGCATTACTAAAACTGGGCTTAGACCGTACAATTCTTTTTGGAATCCCAAACAAGAAAGATGAAATTGGTTCAGATGTGATTTCTGAAAATGGAATTGTTCAACGCACCGCCAAAGAAATTAAATCTCGTTTTCCTGAGATGTATCTCATTAGTGATGTATGCATGTGTGAATATACAAATCATGGACATTGCGGTATTATTATTGACAATGAAGTTCACAATGATACCACACTTACCTATTTACAGAAACAAGCAGTCTCTCATGCTCAGGCTGGCATTGATATGGTGGCACCATCGGGAATGATGGATGGAATGATTGAGGTCATCCGTGAGGGATTGGATGATGCTGAATTTGCGGGTACCCCCATAATGAGTTATGCTGCCAAATACTCGTCTGCATTCTATGGTCCATTTCGGGATGCAGTAGAATCTACACCCCAATTCGGTGATCGTAAACAATACCAAATGGATCCTGCCAACAGCCGTGAAGCCCTGAAAGAAGTAGATTTAGACATGGCTGAAGGTGCGGACATCATTATGATAAAACCAGCAATGGCGTATTTAGATATTATAAGCCAAGTGAAAGATATATGTGCGCTCCCTATTGCTGCCTATAATGTAAGTGGTGAATATTCTATGGTAAAGGCGGCAGCTGAAAAAGGCTGGATTGATGAAGCCAAAGTGAGAGATGAATTATTACTCTCTATTAAACGGGCAGGTGCAGATATTATCATCAGTTATTTTGCGAAAGAATTTGTTAGCTAATAATTAGAAAGAATTAGAAAATGTCATTAATTAAAATTCAATCAACGAAACTTTTTGAAAAAGCTAAAACCCTCATGCCAGGTGGTGTAAATAGCCCAGTTAGATCATTTAAATCGGTGGGTGGTACCCCACATTTTATGGAAAAAGGTGATGGCCCATACGTTTTTGATGCCGATGGCAATCGCTTTTTAGATTTCACCGCGTCGTGGGGTCCATTGATATTAGGACATTCACACCCCAAAATTAAAGATGCCGTAATTAATTCAGTAGAACAGGGCACAACTTTTGGCACACCAACCAAGCGAGAAAATACATTGGCTCAAATGGTGATTGATGCGGTACCCTCCATTGAAAAAGTACGCTTTGTGAATTCTGGGACAGAAGCTACCATGAGTGCAGTTCGATTAGCCCGTGGATATACTCACCGTGATTTAATTATCAAGTTCGAAGGATGCTATCATGGCCATGGTGATTTTTTCTTATCCAATGCTGGGTCAGGACTAGCCACATTCGATCAACCTTCAAGCCCGGGGATTCCCAAGGCGGTGGTGGAGTCCACAATTACCGTACCTTATAATGACTTGAATGCAGTTCGAGAAGCCTTTGAAGGAAACCCTAGTGGAATCGCCGCTATTATATTAGAACCTATTGCAGGGAATATGGGAGTAGTTGCACCATCTGATGGGTTTCTACAAGGACTACGAGATTTATGTACTGAATTTGATGCAGTCCTCATATTTGATGAAGTAATTACCGGTTTTAGAGTAGCTCATGGAGGGGCACAAAAAGTATTTAATGTACTACCCGATCTGACCACATTGGGTAAAATTATTGGTGGTGGGCTTCCTGTTGGCGCTTACGGTGGTAAAGCCGAAATCATGGCATATATTGCACCCGAAGGTCCCGTATATCAAGCAGGTACATTATCTGGAAATCCCATTTCTATGGCAGGCGGAATTGCAACATTGAAGGAATTAAATACAGATGGACTCTATGAAGAACTGGAAGAAATGGGGTCATATTTTGCCGATGGACTCCGCCAAGTGGCTGCTGAAAATAATATACCAATTAAAGTGAATCAATTCGGGTCCATGGTGGGATTATTCTTTACCGATTCAGATATTAATAATTTCAGTGATGTGGCAAATTCAGAAATTGAGACTTATAATTCTTTACATGGATATTTACTGGATAATAATATCTACTTTCCCCCATCAGGGTATGAAACCTTCTTTGTGTCTACGGCACATTCCAAAGAACATATAGATGCAGTAAAGAGAGTGTTTGGGGAGTTTTGTGCCGGACTTGGTTAATCAAAATGTACGAGTGATAGAATATATCATTAATAATTATTAAATTCTTCCTACAAATACAGCATCCCATAAATCATCACACCTGTTATGGACACATACATCCATACAGGGTAGGCAAATTTAACAATTTTTCGATGTTTTGCAATTTGATTATTCCACCCACGATAGAGGGCAATAAGGGCCAAGGGCATAACAATAATTGCCAACACAATATGGCTCAGTAGAATGGTGTAGTATAAAGTGGTCCACTCCCCCACATATAATTTGGGGCCTGCTTTAAACCAGTGGTAAATCACATAGCTAATCAAAAATAATGCAGAGGTTCCAAATGCAGTAAGCATGGTCTTTTTATGTGCATCTATCTTCTTTTGCTTGATGAAAACTACGGCTAAAATTAACAACAATGTGGTGATGCTGTTTAGACTGGCGTTTACCAATGGTAATCCTGAAACATCCAGCGACCCTGCTAAACCTTCAGGTCGAGGGCCTAAAATTAAGAATGCCACCGCCAGTGATATTGCGGAGGATACAATGTAAATAATACGTAACCAAAATGAGTCGATCATGTTAGACATAAGATATCCTTTCGAGATATGAGTTGTTGTTCTATTTCCTTACTGATCAAAAAGTATGAGTAATAGTAATAATGGGAGGTAAATAATGGAGGCGAATAATAGCATGCGCGCATTGGCATTGTTCTGCTTATAAATTACATTTACACCCACGGCTAAGAGGCCAATCCCCAAAACGGCAGCACCTACCGCATAGATAATGCCGGCAACCTTTAATGTGTAAAGACCAATACTGGTACCAATGAGGGCAATGGTAAAAAAGAGAATATGATAATTGGTTCGGCTGGAGTTTGGGTATTCACCCGGCATCATTTTGAATCCCCCATCTTTATAGTCTTTAGCATAGAGTATGGCTATGGCCATGAAATGGGGAATCTGCCAGAAAAACAGGATGCCAAATAGTATCCATGCAGGGGCAGTTAAATTACCGGTAGATGCTGCCCATCCCCCTAATGGCGGTAAGGCACCTGGGATAGAACCAATAACCGTATTCCAGGTGCTGAGTCGTTTACTGGGCGTATAGACAAATAAATAGAGTATAATGGTAAGGAGTGAGAGTCCACCCGTCAATGTATTGGTAAATTGAAACAGATAGACAGAGCCCACAATTGAGAGTATTACCCCAAAATTAAGAGCATGGCGCCAATCAATTCGCCCCGATGGAATAGGTCGGTTCTTGGTACGATTCATTTTGGCATCATGATCTTTTTCTATTACTTGATTTAGTACGGCGGCTCCACTGGCTGTCAAGAATGTACCCACCATTAGGTGAACAAACAGTAAGACTTGTTCAATGGTAAAGAAATATTGGTCCATACTGCGTAGCCCCAGATAGAATCCCAAATATGAGGTAACCAATACCAACATGGTGATACGTGGTTTCATCATTTGTGTATAATCTGAATACTTAGACATTCTTCTCCTTCTGTGCATGTTCAACACATATAACCATTGCCATAATCACACCAATACTCAAAGATGCACCCCACATATGCAATAATCGAAATGAGGGTGAAAATTCACCAAATACCATGAGCTCACCCATCCCCACTTGAAAAATAAACAGACCCAATAGGCATTTCATTAATACAATAACGGATGTTGATGGTGTGCTGTGCATCAGGATTTTATTCCATAATACTGCGGTGAGTGATACTAAAAGGATTCCCACGCCGGTATGAATATATTTGAATGTACCCAAAGTGGTCATTAAAAAATCAACATTGTGATCGGGGAATGCAATAAGTAAATTCTCTAATCCCTCTCGCATATGGGTACCCAATAAAATTTCAATAACGGTTACGCCCCAGAGAATTTTTAAATATATAGGAATTTTATGATGATAGGATGCAACTGAAGATGGACCAGAATTGAGTTTTACGGTGAGCATGGCATAAATGAGTAGGCTTACAATTATCAATGCAAATAACATATGTAGGGTAATCACCATTGGGGCGAGATGTGAATCCACAACTTTAGCGCCTAACCACCCCTCAAAACCGGTAAGGAGAAATGCGCCCACGGTAACCCCTGCCATTCGGGGAAATTGCTTCCGCACCATCAATGCCAATATCATAGCTATAGTAATGACCAATCCTGTAGTGACTCCAAATAGACGGTTGAAGTATTCTATCCATATGTGGGTCACATTGAATGTGGCATAGTTATGCTTTTCGTAGGGATGCCAATTCTCTGCACCAAAAGATTCTAATGTGGTAAAATTAAAATCGGATACCCATAATGTGTCATTATGGAGTATCATATCTTCCACTTCAATTTCTGTTTGAGGATGCCAGCTAATTTGCGCTATGACTGTGGGTGGAATCAGCTTTCCAAAGCAGGTGGGCCAATCAGGACAACCCATTCCAGACCCAGATACACGAACCAAACCACCCACAAATATAAGTGAATAAGTAAATATGAGGGATGCCACAAGCCATCGGTATAGTGATTGATTATCTTTTTTCGGGGAATTCATCTAGGTAAAATTACCGGATTTGCATTACTGAGTACAATGGGTATTTACATTTCATATTGGTTTCAAGGTATATAGATTAAGTTATATATTTAATTTCAATATATCACATTGATATACTTATTGCATATTTCTTAATTCTATTAATCTATTAATTTTATTGAACTTAGATAAAAAAACTAGCTGAATGGCATCTATTTTACATCATATATGGAAACATAAACTAGGAGAATACAATGAAGTAATTATTACTCATATTATCAATACTATGTTTATCAATAGCATTTTCTGAAGAAAATATAACAGATGAAGAAAAATTGGATGCTCACGGTTGGAACATCAGCAATACTGCCGAATCTATTGAATTAAAACAAGCCAATCTATCTCGAAAAATTAAAGACTTGGATTTACGTCGAAATGACTAAAATCTAAGATTGCTGAAATAATCCAGCGATTCAGGATTTGCAAGTGCATCGCGGTTCCCCACATCTTTCCCATGGATTAACTTCTTCACAGCGACCTCCACCTTTTTACCATTGATAGTATAAGGAATATCTGGGGCAATAATAATTTTTGAGGGCACATGACGGGGGCTACATCCTACTCTTACTTTTGATTTAATTTCAGTAGTGAGTGTATCATCAAGTTGAGTATTATTTTCTAATTTAACAAAAAGTACCACTTCCTCATCATCACCGGTAGAATATCCCACAATCACTGAATCTAAAATTCCGTTAATTGCTTCAACCACTTGGTAAATTTCTGCAGTGCCAATCCGCACTCCACCGGGATTCAATGTAGCATCTGATCTACCGAAAATCTGTACACCACCATGCGAATTGATTAGAATATAATCGCCATGACACCATCTATTTTTGTACACATCAAAGTAGGCATTGTGGTATTTTTCGCCTTTACTATCATTCCAAAAGTAAACGGGCATAGATGGAAAGGCTTGAGTGCAAACCAATTCACCTTCTTTACCCATTTTAGGATTTCCATTGGTATCATATGATTCCACTTTCATGCCCAACCCCCTACATTGAAGCTCACCTCGATTTACAGGCAATGTGGGATTCCCCAAGGCAAAACAGGACACAATATCGGTCCCACCTGAGATTGAGCTTAATTGTACATCCTGCTTCCATTCACGATAAACATATTCAAAAGACTCATCGCTCAATGGTGAGCCTGTAGAAAGAATTGCCCGCAAATGAGGGAAATCTGAGATTTGAGATGGCTTTATACCTTCAGCCTCTAATGACGCAATAAACTTTGCGGACGTCCCAAATACGTTAATTTTCGCATCATTCGCTATTTTTAGTAACGCATCAGGGCTGGGAAAAAATGGATTCCCCTCATAAAGTACTACCGTAGCTCCCACAGCCAAACTGGAAACTAACCAATTCCACATCATCCACCCACAAGTAGTAAAATAGAATATGGAATCATCTCGCCGTAAATCAGTATGAAGAATAAGCTCTTTCAAATGCTGAATGAGTGTACCGCCTGCTGAATGAACAATACTTTTAGGTTTCCCAGTAGTGCCCGACGAATACATAATATATAAAGGATGGTCAAAAGGCAACTGTTCAAATTCCAATAAAGTCTGGGTTGGTACTGAAAAATCATTCCACCATATAGCATTTGGGATGTGACCGATTTCGCCCTCATTGATATATTTTACAACCACCACTTTTTCAACACTGGGTAAATCTGAAAGTATACCATTTAGTTTATCCAATGAATCGAATGATTTACCCTTAAAATAATACCCATCCGCAGCGATGACCACTTTGGGCTCAATTTGCGAGAATCTGTCCAGTACCCCTTTTATGCCAAAATCTGGCGAGGATGATGACCATATGCCTCCAAAGCTGGATGTGGCCAGCATGGCAATGATAGCCTCAGGCATATTGGGGATAAATCCTGCCACTCGATCGCCCTTTTTCACACCCATATTTTTTAATGCGGTGGCAAATTTTTCTACTTCAATGTAAAGCTGGGAATAGGTAAGCTCTCGGTAAACTTGATTCTCACCATAAAATTTAATAGCGATACTATCATCTCTATATTTTAGAAGATTCTCAGCAAAATTTAGTTTTGCCCCAGAGAACCATGTTGCCCCTGGCATTTTGGTTATATCATCACAAATCTGTGTATATGGACTGGATGTAATAACATTACTGAATTTCCAAATAGATTCCCAAAAGTTTTCAGCGTGAGATATGCTCCAATCATAAAGTTCTGAGTAATCATTTAAATATAGCTGGAATTCTTTATTTACAAATTCCCTAAAAATAGACATTTTGGAATTGCCAATCTGCTCATGTGAGGGTTGCCAAAGTAATGGATTAGGCATGTCTTTTTTCCAATTCATGGATAACCTGCCAGGCAGATTCCGTATCATTTATTTCTAAAGCAGATTTCATTTTTTGCGTTAAATCAGCATTATCCATTTTACCAAAATCAGCTTCTACTACAGCGGGGATTTCTATGCAACTAGCCAAGCGAGATAATTCGCTTCCTGTGAGAGAATCACTTTTCAATAAAAATTGGGGAAGGTTATCGAATCCAATACCATTCCCTGCTGTACGTTTCAGTTCAAATAATCCATCATTGGCACGCGAGTACCAACTAAAGCCCAGTCGACTTACCGCATCTAATTTTTTAGGGTCAATGCGATTATCTGAATATGTATCTTCGCATACATGAAACATAACTACTTCACCTAAAATCAAATTACCACCTGCTGGCAATCCCCCCATTTCGATGATATCCCACAATTTGCACTCCATGATAAATGGTGATTCGTGAACATGTGGTGGCTTAACAATTTGACTCTCTCTTTTGGTGAGTCCAGACTTTACAAATTCATCCACATCTCGATCATATGTTGATGAAGCCATTGTCATTTG
>JABHHG010000073.1 GCA_018671635.1 Fidelibacterota bacterium
ACATCAATTTTCAACGCAAACGGCACAACATGGGGTTTTGCTGGCGGAACTGATAATGATGTGGTAAACATGATGTGGGGTAATGGTAGCATGGGAGTTACTTTTGGCTTAGGTATGACACCTGAAGTAGCTGCAATGGATGCGAGGCCTGGATCAGCTGCATCACCTGATTGGGTAGCAGCCAGTGATGATTATATGGCTGATACAATGAATTGTGGTGATGGTACTGAAGAATGTGGTAATCAAGTTGGTACTGCTGAAGTAGGTACTGCAGCAGGCGATGGAACAGATGCAATGCCTCTAGTTGCTGCCGCAACTGACTTCAGTGTTGGTTTTGGTATGCCGCTTGCAGGTATGGACTTCGGTTTTACCTATGATGGTGATAATGTAGGTGTAAACCTTAGACGTGCTCAAAATGTATGGCTTTGGGATACAATGCTTATCAACTTCGGTATGACTATGGAAGATGTAGATGCGGGACAGGCTTCAGGTATGAATTTTGGAGCAAACTTCTATTCAAATACATCATACGATAGCGGTACCAATGGCCTGTTTGCACTTGGTTTTGGCTTTAATGATGCTGGAATAATTGCTGCTAATGATACCAAGGACTGCGGTGATGCTGGTAATGCAACATGTGACCCTGCTGCTGTAATAGGCCTCAACTGGAACTTTGCCGTTGAATCTGCAATGACTGATTGGGCTACAGCACGTATTGGCTACTCACATGGTTATAATTTCGCGGGTGATGTTACTGGTGGTGCTGATGGTGGTGGATTTACTATTGGCCTTGGCTTTAATTACGGCTCATTTAATCTTGACATGGCATTAGACAATGGAAATATGTTCAATGATCCTGTTAAATATATGACAGGTAGAAATTCTGATGATTCTCCATTAGGTGCTGGTTGGACTATAAGCTACGCTTGGTAATCAATAACTGATACCAATTTTCAAGTGATTAAAACAGCCTCGGTTTCCGGGGCTGTTTTTTTATTGGTCATCCCCACCCATCGCATTTAATTTATACCAACCAACTTAAGGTAAATACAGCTCATGACTTCACTCAAACTACACTGGCAAATACTTATTGCAATGGCTATTGGCATTGTAATTGGAGGACTATTTCAATACTCGGGTACTGACCTATCAGAAAGCAATACATATGCTTTTATCACCGCTTTAGGAACCATCTTTGTTCGATTGCTCAAAATGATTATTGTACCCCTCATATTTACATCCATCATCACAGGGGTATCAGGTATTGGTGATGGCGCCAAACTAGGTAGATTGGGTGTTAAAACACTCTTATACTATATTACCACAAGCCTATTTGCCATTGTTATTGGACTTACCCTAACAAACTTAATTCAACCGGGTATAGGCGTTAACTTACCCACTGCAGACTCATTTGATGCATCCAAATTAAATACACCAGGTTCTCCTGCAGAAATTCTTATTCGTATGATTCCGTTGAATCCCATTTCTGCGGCGGCAAAAGGTGATATGTTGGGCCTCATATTCTTTGCCATCTTTTTAGGTGCAGCCATTACCCAATTAAAAGGTGAACATAAATCACAATTGACCTCTTTCTTTGATTCCCTTTTCCAAGCAATTATGCGAATGACTGAAATAATAATCAAACTTGCACCCATTGGTGTGCTAGGACTCATTACCAAAACAGTGGCCACCTCAGGATTTGAGATGTTTGCTGCTGTGGGCATATATATGCTCACCATCGCAACAGGGTTAAGTATTCATATCCTTGTTGTACTTCCACTTATATTTTTCTTACTTACCCGAGTTAATCCCATCATTCATTTTAAAGCCATGGCATCTGCAATGGCTACGGCCTTTTCTACCTCATCATCCAGTGCAACATTGCCCGTAACCATGCGATGTGTGCGAGAAAATGCAGGTGTCTCCAATGAGACGTCCAGCTTTGTTCTCCCTATGGGTGCAACCGTAAATATGGATGGTACCGCCCTATACGAATGTGCCGGCGTAATTTTTATTAGCCAAGTTTTGGGAGTTGACCTAACCATGACCCAGCAATTTACAATCGTAATTACTGCATTATTAGCATCAATTGGTGCAGCAGGGATTCCCAGTGCGGGACTTGTGATGATATTTATTGTGACTCAAGCTGTGGGATTTGATGATGCTGATGTAGCCATCATAATAGGTACCATGCTTGCAGTTGATCGACCTTTAGATATGTTCAGAACTATGGTAAATATTACCAGTGATAGTATCGGCGCTGCAGTGATTGCACATTCAGAAGGTGAAAAACTCTATAACAGCTAAGATTGTAAAAATGATTTAATGGATTCAATAAATTGTATCGGTTGTTCCAAATGAATATTATGCCCACAGTTTGATATATTTACCCATTTACAATCTGGAATTTCATGCAAACATTCTGTAGCAATTCTACAATATGTAGAATCTTCACTACCTGTGATTAACATGCTGGATGATTCTAAATTTTTAAGTTTGCCCCAAAGTGATGGCATCTTTCCCGCGCCTAAAAACTGTAATGATAACGAGAGTTGCTCTGGATTTTTACTTAATCGAATTCTATTCTGAACTTCCCACCCATTTAAATTTCTTTCCTTCTGATTTATAAATAATTGATTATCATTCCACTCTTTTACAAAAGTTTGATAGTCATTCATAATATTATCACAATTTAAATTGTCTTTCTCAACTCTCTTCTTTCGCTCAGCTTCATCTCTCATTCCGGGACTTGAACTTTCAAGAATCAATCTGTTTACCATTTGAGTATATTCACATGCAAATGAGAGCGCCAATCGTCCACCCATTGAATAACCATATAAATTTAAATCATTAATTTTTAGTTGATCTAAAATAGACTTAAAATCGTTATTCCAATCTTGAAATGAATAATTATCAACTTCTTTAAAGTGGCTTTGTCCATGACCAGGGAGATCAATCAAAATAATGGGCACCTCAAACTGTGAAACTAAATCATTCCAATTTTCTATCGAACCCAAAAATCCATGAAGAAAAAAAAGGGGAGTCCCATTTTTTGCATCCCCAATAATTTTTACATTATAATCTACATTTTCTGTGGAGATAATCACGAGAGTTTCAATTGCTTCAATGCAGTTGAAATTGACCGATGATAATTCACATTATCTTCAATTTCTATAATTGCCTCAATAATGTTAATGCCATTATAATTTGTATTTTCAGTTAACGCATTTTTTAATAATTGAATTGAATCAACCTTGGTATAATTACAATTATATAATTTTGCCACATGGGAAAAATCTAAATCATGAGTTGTTGACCAGAATTCATCAAATTCCTTCCCCTTCTCCTCAGCAATAGGAAGAAATGAAAATATTCCACCTCCGCCATTATTTACTACGACAATGGTTAAATTTATATCATTTCTGGATGAGGCTAATAATCCATTCATATCATGATAAAAACTTAAATCACCAATTAATAGTAGTGTGTTCCCATCTGATTTTGACGCCACACCCAATGCGGATGATACGATGCCATCAATACCACTAGCACCACGATTTGAAAATGTATGAATATTTTTATCTGAGGCGGAAACAAACATATCCACATCTCGAATTGGCATTGAATTACCAATGAAAAAACTATCTCCATCATTCAAGCTCTCAAAGCAAGTTTTTGCTATAGCCCCTTCAAACCAAGAATCTACATGATTCTCTATAATAGTATTTTTAACTTTTGAATCTAATTCAATTATTTTATTTTTCCATCCAGAATCAATAGGATTAGTTTTTGATTTAATAATTTTAATTGCAGATTCAATTTTCTCACTCAATACTAAATTGCAATCATCATTGAATCGCCCACAAGAATCAATCAATATAGAAAGCTTATTCCACTCATCTAATTTTTCGCATAAGCGTTTTGAAACTGGTTTTTGACCTATTCTGATTACTAAATCTGGAGAAATATTCTGCAATTTTAAAAAATGGTCATATGAACTTATGATGTTAGGATGTCTTTCTCCATAACGTATTTGAGATAATGGATCTGCAAAAATAGGCGCATTCAAATAGGTTGATAATTCAAAAATGGGTTCGGTATTAAAACCAACGGGGAGTCTTCCACAGACAATAAGGGGGAAGTTAGATTCGGGAATTTCAATTTCTGGTTCAACTGCTACAGATAGTGGAAACTGTTTGGTTGATTCAATTTTGTGATTTTCTTTAGTTCGAAGAGATGAATACAATGGTTCTTCAAATGGAATATTAAGATGAATCGGCCCTTGTGGACTCACCAATTCATTATTCCAATTCATCCCTGTGGCTAATTGTAAAGCATTATGAATTGAGGAATCTAATCCATTCATTTCAGTTAAAGGTAAACCTACATCCTTTGAACTGCGAACATAATATCCATAAATATCTTTTTGAACAATGGTTTGATTTGCGCCCGTGCCAATTAAATTAGCCGGTCTATCTGCAGTTAAAATAATAAGCGGAACCCTACTCTGACTGGCCTCAATTACCGCCGGCAAAAAATTTGCCGTAGCTGTACCAGAAGTGCTTAACACTGCCACTGGTTTTTGAGTTTCGAGAGCCACACCTAATGCAAAAAATGCTCCAGATCGCTCATCTACATGGCTAATACATTCAAATTTTCCATGTTGAAGAAAGGCCAATGTTAGGGGGGTGTTTCGAGACCCTGGAGAAATGCAAACGGTTTTGACACCAAAATTATAAAGCTGACTAACAATTCTACAACTCCATTTATAATTTAGATCAGCTTTTTCTGACATTCTTATTTTTGGCCACCCGAAAGTGCGGAAATAATAGGCTGAAGTTTCAACTCTGTTTCATGCCATTCTTGTTCAGGTAATGACTCTGAAACAATGCCACCTCCCACAAAAATATGGGCCTCTTCATTCTTAACTAAGGCCGAACGCAATGCCACAAAAAAATCACCATTACCTTTGGGATCTATCCACCCCACTGGACCTGAATACCATCCTCTATCATGGGGTTCTAATTTCCCAATAACTTCCATGGCTCTTTTCAGAGGGGTGCCTGCAACCGCTGGAGTAGGATGCAATAATTTTACTAAATCCAATATTTTTTCACCATTTTCTAATACTCCAGAAATTGGGGTTTTTAAATGTTGAACATTCTTTAACTTTAAAACTATTGGCTCATAGGGTATTTCTATTTCAGGAATAATTGTTTCTAAACGACCCTTAATTTGTTCAATCACAAACCGATGTTCTTCTCTCTCTTTATGGCTATCAAAAAGAGTTTCAGCAAGGAGGCGATCTTCTTCCATATTTCTGCCACGGTCAATAGTTCCTGCTAATGCCTCCGTCGTAATTTCTTGACCATTTTTTCGGATGAGACGCTCTGGCGTTGCACCAAAAAAGATTCCAGCTTTTGGAAAACTGAAGAAAAAATTGGTACATTTGGGATACATATTCCGCAGAACTTGTACCGCTGACACCACTGAAAACTCTTCTCCCACTTTCACCTGATGCGAACGAGAAATCACTACCTTCTCTAATTTTTCAGGGCGGATTTTCTCCAATACAGAATAGATGATTTCATCATATTCTTTACGATTCGGAATATCTTTAAACTTATCTATAGGTACATGTCGCAACGGGGGTAATGTTACTGGCAATCGTTTTTCGTAATGAGTGCAATTACGGCTAAACTCACGTAATAGTGAATTGGGATTATCATTTTTGGTTACCATTTTAGAAATAGTGAGCCAACATCCATCCGGATTTAATGTGGCTAAACATTCTGGTAAAATATAACATGCTCTGGGAAATTCTCCCCAAGTTTTGTCCGAATCTGATTGTGGATTAAAAGAATGCCCCCCTAAAAATCGAGGACCTACAAATGGATGATTCGACACATGTATTGCTTGCTGAAAATAATTACTAATTTTTTCATTTAAACTATCAATGGATTCACCGTGGTCATCATTGATTTCCAACGTTTTACCTAATCCAGCCAATGCAAAACCTTCTCGGGGTTGCTCCCAATATATACGACACGCATTTTTATCAGCGGGATGAGAAAGGAGGGGTAGCAAATCTCGTGCCTCGAATTGAAACGTATATGAAAATAAAATGGTCGTATCTTCAGCCTTCGCGCGCGCGATTGCATCCGTTAAGCCTATATTGAGATCAGTATGTGTTTGTGTATCTGTAATCATTATTTTCTTTCAGGGGCGATAATTTACATCATTTTTATCCACTGACAAACGAATTGACAAAGTGAATATAGATGAAATTGTGTAAATTTTCCTCGTCGAAAAGGAAGCAATTATTTACCATGCCAGAGTTTACTCACACAGGAAATAAAAAAAAGCAATATGTTCAAGAAATGTTCGAAGAAGTTTCTCATAAATATGACTTCATGAATCACCTCTTAAGCTTTGGGTTGGATTATTATTGGCGGAAAAAATTGGTCCAGTATTCAGAAGTTAATTCGGGACATAAAATTTTGGATGTTGCTACCGGTACTGGTGACGTGGCATTTGCGTTTCTCAAAAAACATGATGTGGAAATCATAGGTTTAGATTATGCTTTTAATATGGTAAAGATTGCCAAATTTAAGGCTGAAAAATTTGGGCACTCAGATAAAACGCTTTTTGTTCAAGGCGATGGTGAATTACTTCCCTTTCCAAATGATTCATTTGACCGCCTTACTATCTCTTTTGGATTCAGAAATATTGGCCACTATGATACTGCACTTAAAGAATTTAAACGGGTATTAAAACCCGGTGGACAATTACTCATCCTTGAATTTTCTGAACCAAAATCTAAAATATTTAATGGATTATATCAGTTTTATTTTAAACATATTTTACCACGATTAGGTGCTCTTTTGTCTCGGGCAGATGCCTATCGCTACTTGCCAGAATCAGTTGAACACTTCCCTCCACGCGACGAAGTCTGCCACCTAATGATTGACAGTGGGTTTGAAAAAGCAGAATACTATGACTTCACATTTGGGGTGTGTAGTATTTTTGTGGGTTATAATTAATGTTCTCATCTTTGATTTCAAACAGAACTCGCCTTGCACAAATAGGATTAGTTTTTACTACCCTTGCGTGGGGCGCAACTTTTGTATTGGTGAAAGAAGGACTGAACCATGCCCAACCATTTTCATTTGGGGCATATCGATTTCTAATAGCCACTATTTGTGCCGCACTATTAGTACGTTCAAAAATAATTGATCTCACTAAACAAGAAATTTATGGAGCACTTCTTTGCGGATTCTTCCTCTTTACTGGTTATGCATTTCAAAATTTTGGCCTCTGGGAGAACGAATTTTATATCTCAACTACCCCCAGTAAATCCGCATTTATCACCAGTATCAGTATAATAATGGTGCCCCTCATGTTGGTTCTGGCTGGATTACAAAAAGTAACAACCAAAATTTGGGTTGCCATCATTCTTGCCACAATTGGACTATATCTACTCTTAGATCCGTCTGGTTCAGGTATTAGTCTAGGTGACGGGTTAACCTTTGGATGTGCAACTTGTTTTGCCATCCATATCATTATTCAAGATCGATACGCTAAAGGTGGAATCCATGTTACTCGCTTTTTCTTTATTCAAGTGGCTGTGGTAACTCTACTATCATTTATCTGTAGTTACTTTTTTGATACTCAACCTCCAACATGGTCACCTGAGTTGATTAATGCATTATTGATGACGGGTATTCTTGCCACAACAATTGCCATACTCATTATGGTGTGGGCACAGCAAATATTGAGTCCCAGCCAAACTGCTTTAATTTTTAGTCTGGAGCCTGTATTTGCAGCAGTATTTTCATGGATATTAATTGGTGAAATATTAGGATTCTGGGGGTGGGTTGGTGGCGTCTTGGTGGTTATTGCTGTCGTATGGAGTGAGAGTAAATCTGAAAATTAATTATAAAAACTTATAATGTTTAAATCCCCATCGTAGTTCTTCAACAATAACTTTTATAATAGCCGCAACAGGTACTGAAAATAACATTCCAATGGGGCCGGCCATGGCACCACCCACCAAAACCAATATTATCACAAACATGGGGTGAAGCCCCACACTTCCTGACATGATGATGGGGGAAACAATAATATTATCGATGAGCTGAATAATTCCAAAAATACCCATAATACTGAATACATACATGAATTGTACTGGCACTACTTGCTCACTCACTAAATATACAATTACCGCCGTTAGCATCCCTATAATTGGACCAATAAATGGAATCAAATTACTTAATCCCGCTACACATCCAATAATGTAAGTATAGGGAATATTGATTCCTGTAATCCATTGAAGAATATATAAACCAATCACAGATGTGATCCCCACTGATAATGCTGCCAATAATTGACCTCTGATATATGCACTAATTGAATCACTAATTTTATCTAAAATTTTCATAGTCATTTCAAAATATTGATTGGGAATTGCATGGATGAATGCACGCTTAAAATTTTGACCATCCAATAATAAAAAGATCAAAAATACTAAAATAAAAATGAGTGCCATAACAAATGAGCTTACCACAAAAACTAAATTACCCGCTTTGCTAATCATCCCTTGAATATCAGTCATAATAATTCGCCAAATGTCACCCAATACAGAATCCATTGATATAAGTAGGGCTTGAACTTTTAAAAATAAATACTCTGGTAACAAATCTTTTGAAATTATTTCTAACTTTGCTACGAGATTTGAAAATGTATCCATGGTGAGCATGGACTGAATATCCACCGCTTGGCGACTCAATATGGGTCCAACTAAATTAAGTACAACAATGAATACAATAATTATAGAAGCCAACACAATGAATACTGACAAGCCTCGCTTTTGAATAATACTCTCTATCCAGTTTACTACCGGATTCAAAATAATCATACCAATAAAAGCCAATACTAATTGAAAAAGAATTGGGGATGTGAATTCCCAAAGACCAACTGTAATTGCCAATGGAACTATCCAAAATAAATTGCGAATTAATTTACTCAGGGGAGAGCTATTCATTTAAACAGCATCCATCTTAGTCAATAAATCCTTTGTGGATGTTAATCTACTACCCAAAACAGTGGCTAAATTAAGAAGGATTTTGTTACCTAACTTGGGTGAACATGTAATGATATCTAATAAATCAGAACGGAAAAATGCCACCAATTTACACGGTGATACTACCACTGCATTGGCGCTACGGTCATCTTCACTAATAAGTGATATCTCACCAAAAAAGTCACCTGAAGTTAATTGAGAAAATTCAATATTTTCACCATCTGCTTTAACGCCTTTTATTACCGCTTCACCTTGGAGAATAATATACATGCCTAAACCTGGAGTGCCCGATTGAAATACAAACTCATCAATATCATACTCCCGATGATGTACAATTTTTGATACAGAGTTTAACTCACGGTTTGAAAGACCATCAAAAATGGGTACTTGTTTTAATGCCAATATCGTTTGAGATGACTCGTTTGAATCAGATTTAAAAATATTATTCCAAAATGCATTCTTTGTTGCCATTTTATTTCCCAATCATCATTTAGTTGGATGTGATATTTTACGAACTCTCAAATTCAACATTTCCACGAAAAATGAAAATGCCATAGCAAAGTAAATATACCCCTTTGGAAAGTGAAAATCTAATCCTTCTGCTACCAAAGTGACTGCTACCAAAATTAAAAAACTGAGTGCTAACATCTTTACGGTGGGATGTTCATCCACAAAATTACCGATGGCAGTTGCAGATAACATCATAACTCCCACCGAAATTATTATGGCCAAAACCATAATTTGTACTTCATCAACTAAACCCACAGCCGTAATTACTGAATCTAATGAAAATACTAAATCGATAACTGCCACTTGAAGCAACACATTCCCAAAAGTGACCCCCGCTTTATTTACAGAAATTTCTGAGGACTCATTATCTTCCATTGTGTTATGGATTTCATGTGTACTTTTGGCCAATAAAAATAGACCTCCACATAGCAAAATCAAATCTCTTCCTGAGATATCATTGCTCAAAATAGTAAATAATGTATCATTCAATTTCATCACCCACGTGATGGAAAGTAACAATAAAATTCTAGAAATCATGGCTAAAGCCAGCCCAAATGTTCGACCTTGTTTTCGATCTTTTTCAGGTAATCGACCCACTAATACAGAGATGAAAATAATATTATCAATACCCAAAATAATTTCAAGGGAGGTTAGGGTTAATAGTGCCACCCACGCATTGGGGTCAGTGAGCCAATCCATTATTTTGCACCTTTCAGTTGGTCATAGGTTTTCAATTGTTGTGCAAAATATTGCCATACAATGGACTGAGGATGTAATTTTTTCAATATTTCTGAATCTTTCACTTTGCGTAATTTCCAAGTTTTCCATCGGCGAGGACCAATAATATGGGGATGTACCAATATCCACCACAGTGCCCGCAGTTGTGCCCACGCATGATTAAGTTTGCTAGAAAAAGCATATTTGAGTAGGGATAAAACCTCCATCACTAATCGGGGAACAAATAAATAGATGGATACAAAAAAGGAATAATTAGTGAGCATGAGGAGAATACTATTACGGTGATTCAAATAGGTTTTTTCTGGGGATCCATAGGCAAGTGTTGCCCCACCCATGTGGTGGATTACCGATTTTGGTTCTACCCATACAGAATGGCCCATTAAATGACAACGCCAATGGTAATCTATTTCTTCCATGTGGGCAAAAAGGGTTTCATCAAACCCCCCCACTATTTCAAAAACTAACTTTCGCGTGATGAATGCAGTCCCACTGGCCCAAAATATTTCAACCGAATCATCATATTGACCACTATCTTCCTCTATGGTATCAAAAACTCTCCCTCGTGAAAACGGATATGTAAAAATATCCATATATCCACCGGAAGCACCAGCATAGTCAAAGTTTTTTTGTTCGTGATAATTCAAAATTTTGGGTTGGACCGATGAAATACTTACATCATCATCTAATTTTTGAATAAGTGGCTCCAACCAATCTTTTTGGTGGATAGTATCATTATTTAAAAATAAGAGGTATTCTCCATTTGCAGATTCAGCACCAAAGTTACAGCCCCCTGCATACCCCCTATTTGTATCTGAAGTTATGATTTCAACGGTGGAAAACTTCTTTTTAACCGCATTGATACTATCATCAGTAGAGCCATTATCAACCACCAAAATTTCTACATCTTTATAGGTACACTTGCTTAATGATTCGAGGCATTTGGTAAGAATCTTGGTCCCATTAAAATGGGGAATGATGATGGATAGTTTAATCGAGATATTTTTCACTTAGCAGATGATATTTTATTCAATAGAAATTACCACATGCTGATCTTCTTGCTCAATATCTAATATTACACCCACCTCTGGATTCTCTTTCGCTTGCTGATATATCTCTTCTAAGTCAATCCCTTCTATTAATAGCTTATCCTTGAACTTATTAATAATAAATTTATTAATAAATTTCATATTACTTAGATTTAACTTAATCGTATTTTTTTTGTCACTATCTTTTTTAGTAACAACTATTTTGAGTCGAACGCCTTCATCAGCGACTTCTAATTGATTATCAATTCCTTCTGAAGTTCCAGATGCCTTTTCCTTTTTATCAGAATTCACACTAATCGTATTTTCATCTAATAATAAATGTGATACTAAAAATATCCCAAATAAAAGCCATCCTTGCCCATCTACCAATAAAGCGGTACCTTCTGCATTTGTCCCAAACCAGAGCGCCAATGCAAATGAAGTTGATAGCCCCCCAGATGCTTGTCGAGTGAATTTACGACTCCCATTATTTTTTATAATATCAACTAATCGTTTCATTCGCTTATATAGAGCATATGTAAATACAATCCCCAAAATAATCCATAGCCATTCAGGATATTGCCAATCTAGTAAATACCATGTAGTAAATAAAATTGTCATGAGATTCCTTTTCGCTTAGTTACTAATAAATTTACGCCTGAGCCTTCAAATATTTCAAGAGTTCTATGGCCTGCTCTTCGTTAGGACTCACCATTAACCACTCTTCTAATTCTTGAATGGCTTTCTCATATTCTTCAGATTGAGAATAAATTTGGACCAATGCCAATCGAATATCACTGATATATGGGTAGTCAAGTTTCATATTTGAGTATAACCGGATTGCATCTTCAGTTGAATTCAATTCATTCACATATACTTGGGCAATATAGAAATAGGTTTCTAAATCCATCCCTTCTCTTGATTCTAATACCTTTAATCGTTTTCGCAATTCTTCAGGTTCTCCCGCTTGAGTATAAATTCGACCAATCTGAATATCTAATTCAGGTTCAGAAACGGGAATAATATTGGGGGGGAAATAGTCATCCATATTATGGAGTAGAGAGAGAGATCGAGTCTTTCCATTTTCATCGGATGAGTATAAATCTTCAAGAGCTAATTGTAGAAATCCTGACCGATAGTTCTGAACTAATCGTTGAATATTGCTACTAAAATAAACATCATTATTATTCAAATTCGTGTATCGATACAGTCCCTGATTTTCTGCCATATGTTTCTCATAATCAGCTGCCGAATGGATTATGAAATCAGAATTATTTGTCTCCGTAATATTTATTTTCATCTTATCATAGTTCAAGCGAGGTGACATTTTACCATCGGGAGTTGCCTTTGTAGTTACGCGATATACCAACCCTTCCATTTCGAGATATTTATCTAACCCCATTCGATTGCTGGGTGAAACGGTAACGGCAAAATAAACAGGACGACCATCCTCAATGTCATCTAGAATTTCTAATACCATAATATCCTGAACTCGTAAATAATTACTTATAGTGGGTTTAATTTTAATTTCTAAGGGTTCACCATTGAGGTGAATTTTCGCATCAAGATTGGCCCATTCCATGGGGATACCATGTTCTCTAATATTATATCGTATCCCTTCTTTGCTAAAATACGAAGATAGCTGTTGCTTCATGGATGTCCATTCTTCTGTCCATTTCCCTA
>JABHHG010000044.1 GCA_018671635.1 Fidelibacterota bacterium
AGCGATGTGTTAATGCTCTTTTTAGAAATAATGGATTTTTAAAGTGATAGTTTATTTTTTTTTCGAGTTGACGAATATTTTCATCACGGTCGGGGTGGGAATTAAATAAAAATCTTCTTAACAAATTCAATCAATAAACCGATTGAATAAAATCACGGCATTATGACCACCAAATCCAAATGTATTTGAGATTACTACATCTACATCCACATCGGTTAGCGCATTATTTGGTGCGTAATTTAGAGTACAATCGGAGTCAGGATTTTCTAGATGAATTGTGGGGGGTATAAAGCGATTTTGAATTGCCAACAGTGAGGCAACGGCTTCAATACCACCCGTTGCACCTAAGAGGTGTCCCGTCATTGATTTTGTAGAACTCACATATAAATTATCTGCATGTTCATCAAAGACGGTACGAATTGCAATGGATTCATTTTTATCATTAAATGGTGTTGATGTACCATGTGCATTTATGTAATTAACATCCGTTGATTTAAGGTCCGCATCTTTAATGGCAAGCTTCATGGCTCGAGCAGCACCCTCACCATTTGGCGCAGGTGATGTTAAATGATATGCGTCACCAGTTGCACCATAACCAGAAACTTCACCTAGTATATTTGCACCACGCCCGCGGGCATGTTCTAATTCTTCTAACACTAGCATACCTGCACCCTCACCCATGACAAAACCATCTCGATTTGCGTCAAATGGACGACTGGCAGAATCTTTGTCGGGGTTTTTTGTGAGAGCTTTCATGTTGGTGAAACCTGCAATTGACATGGGGGAAATTGAAGCTTCAGTACCACCCGTTATGATTGCATCTGCATCACCATACTTAATCATTCTAAAAGCATCACCAATGGCATGAGTTGCCGTTGCACATGCAGATACAACTGAATAATTAGGGCCTTTGAATCCATATTTAATAGAAACATGGCCAGGCGCAATATCAGAAATCATGGCAGGAATAAAGAAAGGGCTCACACGTCTTGGACTATTCAAAAGACGTGTGTGCTGATTTTCAAAAGTTCTAATGCCACCAATTCCAGAACCGATGATAACGCCAACGCGTTCTAAATCAGGGGCGTTATTAATTCCAGATTGTTCTACAGCTTGATCTGCAGCAATTAATGCGAGTGCAGAAAAACGGTCAATTCGATTAAGTTCTTTTTTATCAATAAAGTCATTGAGATCAATTTTAACTTCCCCTGCAATTTTTACTGCAAAGTCAGTTGTATCAAAAAGGGTAATGTCACCAATACCATTTTTTCCTGAGCGTAAGCCCTCATAAAATTGAGAAACTGAATTGCCGATGGGGGATAAGACCCCCATGCCAGTAATAACAACCCGACGAGACAAATTTAGCCTAGTTTTTCAGTGATATAGCCTACTGCTTGTTTAACTGAAAGTAAGTTTTCTGCATCATCATCTGGAATTTCAATTCCGAATTCTTCTTCGAATTGCATGATTAATTCAACTGTATCAAGTGAATCTGCACCCAAGTCATCTATGAATTTTGCATCCACAGTAACTTTAGATTCTTCAACACCTAATTTGTCGATTACTATTTCTTTGACTTTATCAAAATATTCTGACATGTTGTAACTCCTTGTTTTTTAGTACATTACCATTCCACCATCAACATTTAGTGTTTGCCCCGTAATATATGCAGCTTCATTGGATGCTAAAAAGCATACTAAATCTGCAATTTCTTGGGGTTGACCTAGTCGTTGAAGAGGTATGGATTTCATTAAATTATCTTTTGAGGTTTCGTCCAGGTTATCCGTCATTTCTGTTTGGATATATCCTGGGGCTATAGCGTTCACAGTAATGTTTCGTGAACCTAATTCTTTTGCAATAGATTTGGTCAGACCTAAAATACCTGCTTTTGAGGCGGCATAATTACTTTGGCCTGAATTTCCTATGAGTCCAATAACAGATGTAATATTTATTATTCTTCCACATCTTGCTTTCATCATGGGGCGAGTAACGGATTTTATTCCATTAAAACAGCCTTTGAGATTTATATCTATGACGGCATCCCAATCTTCTTCTTTGAGTCGCATAATAATATTATCACGCGTAATTCCAGCATTATTTATGAGGATGTCAACCGTTCCCCATGTTTCTACCACTTGACTAACCGCATTCGTAAAGGATTCAAGATTAGATACATCTGCGGCAATTGATATGGCTTCACCGCCATTAGATTTGATTTCAGATTCTACGGATTTTAAAGCATCAATGCTTCTGCTAATCAATACAACTTTTGCGCCAGCTTTAGATAGATTATGTGCGATTGCACTACCAATGCCGCGAGAGGCACCAGTTATGATGGCTATTTTATTTGATAGACTAAACATATAATTCTACTTGTTCTTTTGTGCCAAGACTAGATGAATTATGTTCTGTTAGAATTCTTTTATTTAATCCCTGCAATACTTTACCGGGACCAACTTCTAAAAATGATGTGAATCCATCACGATTCATATTAGAAATAATTTCTGCCCACCGTACAGGTGACTCGAGTTGTTTAAGAATATTTGTTTTAAGTTCATCTGCTTTAGTAATGGGTGTCGCACTAACATTTTGATAAACGGGGATTATTGCATCCTTGAAATTTACGGAATCTAAAGCTTCTAATAAAGGAACTCTTGCAGGTGCCATTAATGGCGAATGAAATGCTCCCGAAACATTCAAATGAAGCGCTCTACGAATTCCGATTTCTTTAGCAGTCGCAATAGCATCCGCAACTGCATCAACTTCACCAGAGATAACCACTTGCCCTGGTGCATTTAAATTTGCAGGTAAAACGATTCCATTTTGATTACAAATGGTTTCTAATTGATCTAAATCAGCACCTAAAATTACCGCCATTGAACCCGGCTGTAAATCTCCAGCTTTCGCCATTTCGTTGGCACGAACTTTCACGATGGAAAGTGCATCTTCAAATGTGAGTACTTGTGCAGAAACCAATGCAGAAAATTCACCTAAACTGTGTCCAGCAACTGCAACGGGTAAAATTCCTTTATTGGAAAGAAAATCATTAATTATTACACTA
>JABHHG010000056.1 GCA_018671635.1 Fidelibacterota bacterium
ACAATTTTTTAGCAAAGAAGTCACTGAAAAACTCTGTTTTGAGGGATTCTAAATTAAGTTTAAATATTGAGGCCATTTTTACTAATCGTTTTTCATCAAATTCTCGCAACCCATTTTCAATTTTACTTAGATTGGCACTATCTAAATCTAATTGAGCTGCAAGTTGAGTTAATGTCAAACCCTGATTAGTGCGTAATAGTTTTATATACTGACCAAATGGTGTCTTTAGTTGACTTGTCATAATATGACAATTTATTGAATTCCGTTTTAATTAAAAAGCTTTATTTATATTTATAATTCAATATTCAAAAAATCTTAATTTTAAGCTAGATATTTAAGGACAACCCCATGGCATATCTCATTTTAGATATTGAAACTATACCTTTACCACCCATTGATGATGAGGTGGAATTAGCGATTGCAAAAAAAGTAAAGATGCGAATCGAAAAGACAGGCGATGACCCTGAGAATGCGGAATCATTGATTCGATCTACATCACCCTTTTTTGGCCAAGTATTGTGTATTGGAATGCGATGGCTACAAGATGATGGAACTTCAAAAGATAAGGTGGTATGTGAAGAAAATGAAGAGGCCACATTGCGTGCATTTTTTGAAATTATCAATCACCCCAGTACTCGTGGAGCTAAATTTATTCACTATAATGGCGTGGGATTCGATATCCCATTTTTGACCACCCGTGCAGCCCATTATAATATTGCCATCACCAACAGAAAATTTACGAATCTACGCCGATTCACTTTTGATAACCATATTGATGTAATGCTCTATTTGTGTAATTGGAATAGCTATAATTCTGTGAGTATGGATATTGCCTGTCGGTCGTTTGGAATTCCATCCCCTAAAGAGGGAGAAGTAAAAGGGGATACAGTTGGCAAGGCATTTGAAGAAGGAAATATTGAAGCAGTGAACGAATATGTAATGCGAGATGTTGAAGCCACCCATCAACTTTATGAAAAATTAAAGCAGTATATTTTTTAAGGACAAAGGAACAAGGAAACAAGGAACAGGAATATAGATAAACAGTATGAATCCTGAAGAATTTATTAAAAATATGAAATTGCGATTGCCACACAGAAATGGAATAATGTTTTGCCACTAATTCATGAAAATGCGTCGGTTACATTTACCGAGGGTACATTTCATGGTAAAGAAAATGTAAAGGGTGTATTTGAAAAAACATTCAGACTTATTAAGGATGAAGCTTACTTAGTTTCAAATATTAAATGGATTAAACAGGATGATAAATTGGCAATTTTCACGTTTAATTATAAGTGGAGTGGAATAATAAATGAAGAATTTGCAGAAGGATCTGGTAGAGGAATTTCAGTATTGGTGAACGAAAGTAAAAAGTGGATGTTAATGACTGAACATTTAAGCCCAGATTCAGATTGAATATGCCATCCTTAAAAATAGGGATCCAACTTACTAAAAATGCCGAAAAGTATGAATATTTAATATCGGTGCTTTCTTCTCATTTAGATTCAAAAAGTGGATTCGAATTTATTCATATCACTGATAATGCTGACTTAATAAATAAGATTGGTGATGTAGATATCCTTGCGACATATAAAATGGATGAAACTATATTTTCTCATGCATCCAAAAAATTAAAATGGATTCACTTTGGATCTGCGGGAATAGAAAATAGTTTATTTCCAAGTATTCTCAAAAGCAAGACCATTATCACTAATGCCAGTGGTGTTCATGCTGGACCCGTATCTGAATTCGCCATGGGTATGATTCTCTACCTTTCTAAGCAATTCCGTGGATGTGAATCATTCAAAAATAATGCCGAATGGACCCAATGGGAATTGGCACGACAGACCATCCAATTAAAAGGTAAAATGGTGGGGATTATTGGCTTTGGAAGTATTGGAAAAGCTATTGCTAAAAAGGCAAAAGCCTTTGATATGAACGTTATTGCCACTCGTCGATTACAGAATAAAGTTGAAACTAAGAAAATTGTTGATGAGTTAATTCCAATTGCTGATTTAGGTTACCTATTAGCCAATAGTGATTATGTAGTCATTGCATGCCCCCTTACGCCACTAACAAAGGGAATGATTGGTAGTAAAGAATTGGCTAAAATGAAATCGTCAGCATTTATAATTAATATTGCCAGAGGTGCAATTATTGATGAGGTAGCATTGATAAATGCATTACAATCCAATGAAATTGCCGGCGCAGGATTAGATGTATTTTTTACAGAACCTTTAGATAAAAAGAGTCCGCTATTTGAATTAGAAAATGTATTTTTATCGCCCCATATTTCAGGGAATTTCCCTGAATATCAGCATGATGTTGTGCTGCAATTTGCTGATAACTTGAACCGATTTTTGGCTGAAAAAGACTTGAAGAATCGAGTATGTAAAAAGAGGTTATATTAAATTCCCCTCACCTTAATCCTCTCCCTTGGGGAGAGGAAATAAAAATGAAAACCTCTCACGATAAACCCCCAAAAGGAAGAACTAAATTAGCTCATCATTTCAGAAAAAATATGAGTGATGCTGGAATGGATATTATGGTCTAATTTAAAAAAACAGAGGTATGGGTGTAAAATTTAGACGGCAAGTTCCAATTGATCGTTACATTGTTGATTTTCTATCTATGGAAATTAAATTAGTTATAGAGGCCGATGGAAGCCAACATGGAAATAAAAGTAAGAATAATAATGATAATATTAGAGATAATTTTTTAAAATAAGAGGGTTATACAGTATTAAGAATCTGGTCATCAGATATTATTGAATCATTTAACAATTGTAGTATTCTCATATTAGAAAAAATCAATAAACTAACTTAAATTCAGAAATTCTTTCATTTCCTTCTCCCAATGGGATAAGGCTAGGATGAGGGGAATAAAAATAAAGGAAACTATGAAATCACTATATCCAGAGATAAAAAATTATAATGAGTTTGACTTAAAAGTGTCAGACCTCCATACGATTCATGTTGAGGAGTCTGGAAATCCAACGGGAAAACCGGTCATCTTTTTACATGGTGGTCCAGGCGGTGGGATTGAGCCCATTTACCGACAATATTTTGATCCGAAGAAATGGAGAATAATTATTTTCGATCAACGAGGTTGTGGACAAAGTACACCTCATGCAGAGCTTACAGATAACACCACTTGGGATTTAGTAAGTGATATTGAAAAAATTAGAGAATTTCTTAATATTGAAAATTGGGTAGTCTTTGGTGGAAGTTGGGGGTCAACGCTTTCCATGAGTTATGCTATTAAACATCCATCACGATGTAAGGGATTAATTTTACGGGGTATTTTCATGTTGCGGAAAAAAGAGATTAATTGGTTCTACCAAGAAGGGGCATCCTATATTTATCCCGATGCGTGGGAATACTTTTTGGCTCCCATTCCTGAAGATGAACGAGGTGATTTAGTGACGGCATATTACAAACGGCTTACCTCCTCAAATGACACTGTGAGGATTGAAGCCGCGAAGGCATGGTCAATTTGGGAGGCCAGCACCAGTAAATTATTTAAATCTGAGAAGTCACTACATACTTTTGAGAATGCTATGGTAGCCGAAGCCTTTGCACGAATTGAATGCCATTATTTTACCAAGGGTGGATTCTTTGATACGGATGAATGGCTATTAGAAAATGTAGATAAAATTCGACATATTCCCACCGTGATTGTGCAAGGTCGCTATGATGTTGTTTGTCCCATGATTTCAGCGTGGGATTTACATCGTAAATTCCCAGAAGCTGATTTTCATGTAGTGCAAGATGCAGGCCATTCTATGACTGAAGAAGGTATTGCTGAAAAACTGGTAGAATATACAGATAAGTTTTCTGATTTATAATTTTAGAATCTGAATAAAAGTAAAAAAGCCTCTGAATTTCAGAGGCTTTTTTTATTAGCTAAACGGTTAATGTCTAAAAGGTAAGTGCTTTACTTATCGCATTTGCTGTAGCCACATCCCATGCAAGAATCACATCCGTTTTCAGTTTTAAGCGTACGGTTATTGCAATCTGGACAAACCTTGAATTGAGCGTTACCCATATTGCCTTCGTCATGTGAAAGTATAGCTGAAGTTCCCATTTGACCGTTATCTGTAGGTGGATGCTCCGTGGGTCGCTCTACAATTCCCACATCATAGAAAAATCGCTCAATCACATCTGCAATTTCAGCATAAAAAGAATGATAATATTTTCCTTCTTTAAAAGAACCGCCATTGGGATCAAATATCCCCTGAAGTTCTTCTAAGATAAACATGGCATCAGATGCTCTGCGGAAAATAGCAGAAATCAATCGGGTAAGAACCACGTATTCTGGGGCACGAGTCAAATCTTTTGAGTTGATAAAAATCTCAACCGGACGAATAGCATCACCCTCATGAATATAACTTAAGGTTACAAAAACAGAGTTTTTTACGAATGCACTCTTTAGTTTGTATACTTTTGCATCCACTACATCTGGCCGTACAACTGCCGCTTGTTGCGCTGGCATTATTCCGGAATCTTTTTTCGGGATGTTTGCAGGTGTTTCTGAAATTGTTGCGTCTGTGGTTAATTTAATCATAATTCTACTTCCTCAAATTGAGTGCTTTCTAAAACGTCTTCAATTCCAACGTTACTATTTTTTAAATAATGGTAAACGGTAGTGAGAGAGCCATCAGGCATCTTCATAATTTCATCACCATTAACTTCTACTGTTTCACCGTTTTCATCTGCGATGGTGTACATTTTCCCTTTTTGTTTTTGGAACTCAGTAAGCTCTCCTTCAACACTTAGAATTGGGAAACGACTACCATCTCGGTAAATCGTAACACCTTTTAATTTATTCTTCCATGCCTTCAAATACACATCAGAAATAACCTCAGGATTTACGTCTTCCGGCAAATTGATAGTAGATGAAATACTATGATCCACATATTTTTGAATTTCTCCTTGGATGTCAACCCGTTTTTCTGAATTGATTAAATGAGCGGTACGTGAAAAATATGCAGGAAGAACATCCTCTATATTTTCAGCTGCATCGACTTTTTCTTGAAGTCCCATTTTATCGATGTATGCTTGAACGGTAGAGTGAAATACTTTGAAGAATTTGTTTTTCCCCTTATCTAAAGACTCTGATCGACGAGTATAATAAATAGCAAAGATGGGTTCAACTCCACCAGAAACACCAATGTAGTTCTTTTCTTCATTTTGGTAGCCCAAAACGATATTAGAAATTGAACCCGTTGGCGCAATCGACATAATGGCAATATTACGAATTCCATTTTCACGAATCATATTCTGTGTTTCTTCACTTAGCGATTCTTGAATAAATGGACATTCCATATAATCATCTTCTTCATAAATTGGAGAGGATCCTTTTTCAGCCGCCAATGATGCAGATGCTTGGAATGATGCATTAGTGATGAATTCCATCACTTTTCGGATGAGTGCAATCCCTTCATCCGAATCGTAGGCAATCCCCAATTGGTTTACCATGTCTGCGATTCCCATTACCCCAAGTCCTAATCGGCGTGTTTCTTTTGCCGCAAGACGTTGCTTTTCAAGGGCGTTAAGGTCTTCGTTCCAGGTAACGACATTATCAAGGAATCGAACTAAAATAGCAGATGATTCTGCAAGTTGATCCCAATCTAAATAAGCGTTAGCTTCATAGCCATTTACCACAAAACGAGACAGATTTATTGAACCTAAATTACATGCACCACCATCTTCCAGAGGTACTTCTGCGCATGGATTTGTACAAATAATGGGTCGGCCTACATAGTTTGATGGAGAATAATCACTCATCGTTGTCCAGAAAATAATTCCGGGTTCAGCCGTTTTGTAATTACCTTCAACAAATTGATCCCAAATCTCACGAGCCTTCACCATCCGGCGAACTTCGTTCGTCCATGGGCTATCAAAATAAAGCATGAAATCACCAGATTGGCGTAATGCTAAATCATAGTCTTCACCCTTAAGTTGGATTACATAATCACCAAAGACATCGCGTTTCATTGAATCTAACAAATCTTCCTTCTCAACAGATTTCCCAAATTCTTTGGAGATATAGTTCTTTAGCTTTGTGAATGTATTAAAATTATTTAACACTTCATATTCAGAAATAGTTTTGGAGGGTATACCGCTGGAGTAGTGGATTTTTTCTTCATCCTGAGGTGCGCTCATGACAAGTTCTTTATTCATTTTTTTGTACACCATAAACTCAGCTTCACCGAATTTACGTTGTTCATCCACAGCAGACATGAATTCATCACTGGCTTTAATGGAAATATTCGCAAAACGAACTTGGGTATTTTCCATAACTTGCTTCTTGATGGTTTGTAATTCCTCTTCATTAAACATGCCAGACCAATTGCATTGTTCTACAATTTGATTGGTTACCCAGTTTGGTGTTTTCTTCACATTGATAAAATACTCAACGTCAGGATGTTTAACATCTAAGGTTAGCATCAATGCGCCACGCCTACCACTTTGCCCAATAAGGCCTGTTGTAAGCGAATAGAGATCCATAAAAGATACAGCGCCGGTAGAGCTATCAGCTGCATTATGTACCACTGAATCGCGAGGGCGTAGGGCAGAAATATCCACGCCTATTCCACCACCGTATGAATATGTACGCGCACATTCAAATGCAGCTTTATAAATTGAATCAATATCATCATGTTGAATCTTTGCCACAAAACAGTTGGCCAAAGTTTTGATTCTATATAGGTCACCAGATCCTGCTAATACACGACCTCCGGAAACAAAACGGCCTTCAAATAATTCTGTATAGAATTTTTCAGCATATTTTTTTTGTTTTGATTTTCCGCCTTCAACCGTGGCCATAAATGCAGCCAACCGTTTAAAAACATCTTCAGGTTGAGATTCAATATGTTCATTATCTAAATTTTTCAGAAAATATTTTTTCTCATAAATACTTTTAGCCAGTTCATTATCGCCCAGATAATCTCCGTGATATGGCAATTCATTGCCCTGCTTTTCGGAAATATGTCTGTACAATTCCTTATAAGCTTTGATGCGTGAAGTGCCCACAACTTTTGTGGTTTTCCCTTCATGGCTAAACATCTTTTCAATTCGTTTCATGCGTACTTCGTCCTTACAAAAAGGTTGTTATTTACCCTAAGTTTTACGAGGCATTGCCAATTTAAATTGTCTCAAGACAACGCAAATCGGGAATGCTTCCATTCCAATTTTCAAGTGATTTTCAGTACAACTCTCGTTGCGTTTTGCTCATCCAGAAGAGGCTCTGGATTTTGTTTATGTTGTGTTGTATTTCTCGTCGGTTGAGTCTAAATAGGAAACACAACATATGCTGACCACGTGGAAAAATATACTCTATATTGTGTAGTGTGTGCAAAACTTTTATTACAATTTGTTACAAAAGTTGGCCTCTATCGAGGAGAAAAAAGTTTATTTAATTTTATGAAAAGGTCTAAGTTATAAATTCCATAAAAATGGGTGATGAAAATTGCTCTAATTTTTTTGGATTCCCTCTATAAAAATTAGGTCTATCTTCAGTAAATTTACCTGTTTATTTCCTTCGGCTAAATACTAATCTCAGGAGCTTATGCATGAGCAATGCAAAATTAATTATTGAAAATCAGACGTTAGAATTACCTATTATTTCGGGCAGTGAAAACGAAAAAGCCATTGATATTACTCAATTAAGAAGTACTACCGGTTATATTACTATGGATCCCGGATATGGAAATACCGGTTCTTGCGTTAGTGATATTACATTTATTGACGGCGAGAAAGGCATCCTCCAATATAGAGGTTTCCCAATTGAAGAATTAACGAAAGGTACCTTTTTTACTGACGTTGCTCACCTCCTCATTTATGGAAACATGGATGAATCTGAAGAAAAGGCTGAGTTTAAAAGAGAAATAAAGAAACACGCAAATATTCATGAAGACATGAAACGGTTCTTTGATGGATTTCCGTTAAGTGCCCACCCAATGGCGATTCTATCATCGATGGTTACAGCGTTATCCGCATTTAATCCCGATAGTGAGAGTCATGAGCCTGAATTGATTGATTTAAATATCGCCAAACTAATTGCAAAAGTAAAAACCATTGCGGCTTATTCATATCGTAAATCTCAAGGTTTACCATTTTTATATCCTGATCCAGATTTGAACTATGTAGATAACTTTCTCCATATGATGTTTTCCGACTCTCAAGAAGAGTATCAGCAGAATCCCGTTATGTCGGAGGTATTAAATCTCCTTTTAATATTACATGCAGACCATGAGCAAAATTGTTCAACTTCTACTGTAAGAATGACGGGTAGTAGCCACGCAAATTTATATGCCACAATTTCAGCTGGAATTGCCGCACTTTGGGGGCCACGTCATGGCGGTGCCAACCAAGCCGTAATTGAAATGTTAGAGATGATTAAGGCCGATGGTGGTGATTATCAAAAATATGTGAATCTTGCTAAAGATAAAAATTCTGATTTTAGAATGATGGGTTTTGGTCACCGAGTGTATAAGAATTATGATCCTCGTGCGTCAGTGATTAAAGATGCCGCAAGTCGTGTATTGAAAGCGTTTGAAATTGATGATCCCCTTTTAGAGATTGCACAAAATTTAGAACGCATTGCCCTTGAAGATGAATACTTTGTAGAAAGAAAGCTTTACCCAAATGTAGATTTCTATTCTGGAATTATCTACCGTGCCATGGGCATCCCCACGAATATGTTTACGGTAATGTTTGCGTTAGGTCGCCTTCCGGGATGGCTAGCCCACTGGCGTGAAATGATTTTAGACCCTTCATCTCGAATTAATAGACCGCGCCAAATTTATGTTGGCGAAACCAAGCGTTCGTTATAAGGTTCTAAATGAAAGCCTATCTTGACTTAGTTGATCATGTGTTAGAAAATGGATACCGTCGTGAGAATCGTACGGGTACTGACACGATTATGTATTTTGGCTATCATTATAAAATTAATCTACAAGATGGATTCCCTCTTTTAACCACCAAAAAAGTTTTCTTCAAATCGGTCATTCGTGAATTATTATGGTATCTTTCTGGAGATACGCATATTAGGGATTTACGTCAATATACTAAAATTTGGGATTCATGGACCTCCGAAGAAAAAAATTGGGATGTGGGGCGCATGTATGGCTACCAATGGGTAAATTGGGAAAAGTATATTGAAGACCCCGCAACGGGTCAATTTAAGCGAACCTTTGTAAATCAAATTCAAGAAGTAATTGATGAGATTAAATATAATCCAAATTCACGTCGATTAGTGGTAACAGCATGGAATCCTGCGGTATTGGATGAGGTGGCATTACCCAGTTGTCATTCATTTTTTGTATTCAATGTAACCAATGGTAAACTAAACTGTCATTTAACCCAACGGAGTGGTGATATCGCGTTGGGAATTCCATTTAACGTGTCTTGTTATGCCATGCTTACACAAATGATTGCCCAAGAAACGGGGTTAGAACTGGGTGAATTTTCCCATTATATTAATGATGCCCATATCTATGTTGATCATGTGGATGGTTTGCGTGAACAACTAAAACGTGAGCCCAAGAAACTACCCACATTAGAAATTGCCTCAAAACCATTTTGGGATTTAACATTCGATGATTTCGCCATCAAAAATTATGAGCACGACCCTGCAATAAAATTCCCTGTGGCAGTGTAGATATGAACATCCACCTCATTTGGGCACAAGACAAAGATGGTGGAATCGGTATGAATAATGACTTGCCGTGGCATATTTCCGAAGATTTAAAGAATTTCAAAAAACTCACCTTAAATACACCCATCATCATGGGGCGAAAGACATGGGATTCCCTCCCCTTTAAACCATTACCCAAACGTCGAAATGTAGTATTATCTTCCCGATTAGTGGATGACGTAGAATGCTTTTCATCTATTAAAAATTGTATAGATGGACTGTCAGATGAAACGGATATTTTTGTGATTGGTGGTGCACAGATTTATAAAGCATTTTATGAATATGCCCATCACCTCCATATAACGATTGTGGATGAAAAAACGGATGGGATTGATACTTACTTTCCTATTTCATTATCTAAAATTGAAGCATCTTTCACACAGGAAAATTCTGAACAATTAACAGATAATGCCCAATATACTTATTGGACAAAAAAACTACTATCCAATAAAGACTAAGTAGGCTCCAAACATGGCCACCACGATGGATGAAATTCGTCGTTTGGTAAGTGGCTCACCCAAAAATATCCATGCGAAAATCAATATGAATATGGTTGCGGTCTGATTCAAAATACTTGAGATGGATGCAGTGGTCATTGACATCCCCATTACCCACATGGCGATACCTAAATAAGCGGCCAAAACCGAACTTACAATCAAGGGAAACCACAGTTTTCTATCTCGCAATGCGCCCAGAATATTTTGCCTCCGATTGGCGATAAGCATAATGCTTCCTGAGACCAATACACCTGAAACCAAACGATAGCCGGCAATCCATAATTGTAAACCAATATTTTCACTCACCGTATTCAGAATGGGTTTAATCATGACAATTCCCAATGCCATCATGGCAATTGAGCCCACGCCATAGAATACTCCCTGTTTGAATCGTTTGCGATTTACGGGGATGTTTTGAATTTTTGTAGAGGCATATAAGACTGCGCCAATAATGAGAGCACCGCCCAATAATTGTGTGGATGTAAGGGATTCACCCAAAATGATGAATGCGAATAAAATGACAAATGGACTATAAACCGTATCTACAATGGCAGAAATTCCTGCACCCAAAATATTGAGGGAGTGTAGGAAAATAATATCTGCAATTCCAATGCCAATAATTCCGCTAATGGATAAGATGAGTAAATCTGAATTTGAAAATTGGGCATCGGGTATGAGGGGAACACCCATAATTAAACATGTAAGCATGAATAGTAATAGTCCAATAATACTTTTTACTGGATTTATCACCATGGGTGAAACGCGGTCACCAATTTTTTTGAAGATGATTATAGCCAATGCCCAAAATATGGCAGAGAGGAGTGAACATATTTCACCCATGTATGGAATAGCGGTCAATTATTACCTCAAAAATGAGGTGAAATTTCGGGAGATTTATTATTTATTGTATAACAAAATAATTTGAATTCTTCTAAGCCTTGTCATTCTGAAGCATGCTGAAGAATCTCAAAAGTTTGTGAAAGTGGAAAGTATTGAGATACTTCACTTCGTTCGAGTATGACAGTAAAAAATTATTAGTGGTTAAATTACTCACAACTATCTTGGCATCATTGCTGGGTATTAAATACTCCTCCACCACAACGACCGGTGATGAATTCTTCGCATTGGCCATTGTCTTGATTATAATAATACGTGGGGCAAATACCATCACATGGGTCAATTTCTGGAATAATATTACATTCTTCAGGGGTTGGATTCAAAATGAGATTCACCAATGAAATTACATCTAATACATTGATATTACCGTCACCATTGAAGTCACCGGCACAGAGCCAGAAATCCCAGGGGTCATCTTCTGTTGGGAGTTGCAAAATAATATTCACCATAGACACAACATCTAAAACATTTACATCCCCATCGTTAGTTAAATCACCTTGGCTACATATAATTTCTTCCTCACACTCTGGGTAGCCTTTCCATTAAATTATTTCATAAGCATCATTTTTTGAGTAAATGATTCACCATCAACCATGAGTCGGGCAATATACATACCGCTTGGTAAACTGTGGGCAGACCATGAAACTAAAAATTCACCAGGGTACTGTTGTCCCTCTACCAATGTTTCAACCAATCGGCCTGATAAATCATACACGGACAACATAACCTGTGAGTCATGAGAAAGGGTATAAGAAATACTGGTTTCTGGATTAAATGGATTGGGAAAATTGCCCTTCAATGAAACTGCATTCGGTAGTATATCGATTGATGCCATAATGGATTCACCATTGGCGTCTACTAAAATTAGCTCAATAATTTCAGTAGATTGATTCAATTTAATAATTGAACGTCCATTTAATAGATTGCCTTCAAGAGCATATGCTAGTATAGAATGACCGTGAGATTTTGAAGCCCATCCATTTGGTATTTGGATTTGATTTATATCAATATCATCTGAAAATTCTATTTGAAATCCCGCCACATCTATGCCTTCAATATGCACTTCTTTTCCATTGTAGTAAATTTCTGCATCACCTGAATCGGATCGTTGTAAGTCGTCTTCATAAAGAATAATATTGACTACAGAGACAATATCAAGAACATTTATATTACCATCTTGATTTAGGTCAGCAGCCCATGATTCATATTCAGTCGGCTCATCAATTTGCAATGCAAAGTTCACCATATTAACAATATCTACTACATTGATGGCACCATCACTATTCACATCACCCAATTGACCAAAGGTTACCATTGAACCCTCCCCTGAAGATGGAACCTCATTTGCGTCAGGATCAGAGAC
>JABHHG010000143.1 GCA_018671635.1 Fidelibacterota bacterium
AATACCAATTCGCCAGTCGTTTGATAGCATACATATCGTTCTGGATTAAATTTGATCTGAGGCGTAGGGAAATCTGCAAATAAAATTGTAAGTTGGATTATGATTAAAATTAACTTAATCATTCTTGGCCATTCCGATTAATTCTGAAATGGTTGATTCTGCCATACCCACACAGGTATCCGCAGCACCATAATAAATTTTAACATTACTGTCCATTTTGGCAAATCCATCATCATTATAATCTTCAACGATTATGCCTGAAGGAAAGACCACATTGGGGACTTGACCGGTGAGTTCATAATCCTGCCGTGGTTCTAATATATTATATTTCGATCGAGTAATTATATTAGCAGGATTTTGTAAATCTAATAAAGTAACGCCAGCTTGATAAATATTAGATGATGCAAAATGAGAAGCAATTCCATGATAAATAAGTAGCCATCCTTTAGTTGTCTTAATGGGTGGTGGACCCGCACCGATGAGTTCATCCCAGTAATGATGCCGCCCATTCATAACGGGGCGACTATGAGACCAATCCATCATATCCAATGACCAAGATAAATGAATGGACGAACCACTGGAAACTCCATTATTTTTATTTAGATTGGGTCTATCTAATCGAACATATTTACCATTTATCATTTCAGGAAATAGAACGCCATTCCGATTATCATTACCACTCACAATACCCATAAAACTAAAATCTTTTAAATTTATAGATTTTGCCAGCCCCAACCGACATCCCTTTTCCATATCCATAGCAAACATGATGTAAAATATATTATCAATCTGAGTAATTCGTGGATCATAAATATGATAAATCTTATCTGATATATTTTCAATTCCCTTAAAATTTATTACTTCTTCACGAACATTAAAGTCTATTCCATCTTGACTGTCCGCCATCATGAGAAATGTTTCTCGTCCCCTATTTTGAACCCGAAGCATAAGATGGTAAGTATTGCCCACTTTAATGGCTCCTGGATTAAACACAGATGAAACATCCCGAAGATGTGCCCCTAATTCTGGGATATCTTTGCGAGCGAGTATGGGATTTACCTTATTGCGAATTAACATTTATAATACGATTCAATATGTTGATGGAGTTCTACGACGGCGTTTACTGCAATATGCGCAATACTTCCAATGAGGTTCTAATTATTCTGCACATTTACGACAAATTTCATCCTCATCATCGTGCCAATGGTCTTGTTGATGATAAATTATTTGCCCTATAATTATCAAAACAGGAATAAATGTTGCCACTTGCTTTACCAAAAATATGGTACTGTCTTCAACAAATGCTGTGATGATTAAGAGTCCGAATCCAAATGCCAACAGAAAGTGATATATTAATGATAAATCTCTAACTTCTTTATGGATGTGGATTTTCCAAATTTGAAACCAATAACTACTGGCCAACACAATTATGGCAATCCAAGACATGAGTGTTAAAAATTCCATATTTCCCTAAGTAATTCTATTGATTAAATTTCTATACTAAAAATTAAGAATTTTTACATATATGAATTATCTGTAAAATGGGTAGTTTTCATCAATGGAAAAATCATTTATTATTGGCGTTGATATTGGTGGAACCACCTTTTCAGCCACTTTATTTACGCATGACTTAAAAATCGTGCGTAACTCTGACTTAAGCCATGTTTCTAATTTTAGTAATCAACCCCAATTATTAGATGCAATTGCAAAACAAATTATGGATGTTGCATCAGAGAAATCCATTAACGGCGTGGGATTCGCATGTCCCGGACCATTAGATGCTAAATTGGGGAAAATCTTAGAAACGCCAAATTTACGCTTATTACAGAATTGTAATTTCATCAATGAAATGAAGAATCGATTGAGCCTTCCCTGTTATATGGATAATGATGCCAATCTTTTTGCATTGGGAGAATATGAATCCTATTCACAACAAAAGGATGTATTTGTAGGGGTAACATTGGGTACGGGGTTGGGATTTGGTATGGTCATAAATGGAAAACTATTTAACGGTGCCCATGGCATGGCAGCTGAATACGGAATTTCTCCCGTTGAATGGGGAAAGTGGGAAACTGATATTTCAATCAATGGTATTGCCAAGTTGAGTGAAAAAATTTTCAATGAAAGACTTGACCCAAAAACTATTTCTGAAATGGCCTCAAATCGTAATGTGGATACTCAACAACTCTGGAATGAATTTGGTGAAAAATTGGGTCTTTGCTTAAGTCATGTGATTAATATGGTTGACCCAAATGCCATTTCAATTGGCGGCGGACCCTCAAACGCATTTTTCCATTTTCAAGAATCAATGAAAAAAACGATAATTAAATATGCGCCAGCATATATCCATTATGAAATTGATATTTTTGAATCTACTGAAAAGGAATTATCTGCAAAACGGGGTGCGGCGGTTATAACTAATAAAAAGTAGTTCTACGATACTCCTAAGATTTCGCTCACCATGAGGACAATATCTAAAACATTCAATGCGCCATCACTATTCATATCTACGCAATCGATGGCACTTATGGTACATTCATTTGGATGCAAAATACAATTTACGGCGGTAACCACATCCAAAACATTTAAAATAGAATCACTATTTGCATCCCCAGCAATACAATCATTACTATCGCCACAATTTCCACTTAAAATACATCGGTCTAACATCTCCTGAAGTACGCTACTTATTTGATCTGAATCTGTTGCCGTGGTTTTGAAATACACGGCCATATTATCATCTATAAATGCATGATTATGTGCTGAAAACTGTGCCGTGCGACCAAGACATTTTGTTATCTTATTATCCTACTTTTCGGTAGGGTAGAAAATTATTGCAACATTTGGGTTGGTTGCCCTAATATATAGTGTTCCTGATGAGTTCTTATACCATATGTTGTGTTCAAGCAATTTGTGGATTAAGGAGGAGGCTTACAAGGATCGTTTATAATTAGGCACTCTATTGAGGATAGAGTGCCTTTTTTATTTCTTAACCTGAAGGGATATTCCTAAATTTATGCGTGCAGGATTACAATAGATTACGTGAGTTGATTATCCAGATTGATGGACTTGGACCGCTAGATGTTTACGATGGCAGCACATGGTTCAGATATATGTCAATGGAATTAAAGCACGAAGCCCTGACTCTGATGGTGACAACTATCGGTGATTATTTTACACACGAAGTCTTAGAAATTGATGGTGTCAAAGGATTCCGTGCCCATAGTGATAACACCAGAGAAAAATTGAAACCAATACTTAAAGAGTTGAAGAAATTAATATGAGATATTTATTTCTACTGACGTTATTATTTATGGGATGTAGTTCAAATAATAAATCAACTGTAGAGTTTGAATGACTATTGGGGTACAGGCCCTCAAGCTGAGGATGAGTGCGTGAATCCGGGCTGGCCCGGATATGAAGATAACGTATATACTTGGACCGAAGATTTCGGTGCAAATAACCCCGGTGAGAACTGCTGGTATGTAGAGGCTATCCCGGAAGAAGATTGGGAAGATTAATTAAAGGAATTAATATGAAGAATTGGAATGCTTTTAATTGGTTTATACTGATTTGGTCATTAATTATGACCATCTGTTTCGTTCTGTATTATGTTGGTTATTGGAGATAAAACAAAGAAGATTGATTAATCCAAATCACGAGCCTCCCTCAATATTTTCTCAATAGCTTTATCTGACAGATGGTATTCATTTTAGTATTGATTGAACGCACGTAAAAAATAGATTTAGAAGTACGTTTTTTAACATAGCAGGTGTATTGCAAACGATGGCGAAATTTGTGGATGCCTAGCCAAGAAAACACACAAAACATTTCGTGTTAAAAATTAACACAATTAACACGTTTTGGGAATTATCGAGGTGTGTTTTTGCAGGCGTATAGGGGTTTAAAACAGAAAGGGGTCTGCCCTTCGACAAACCCCTTAAGTACCGAGAGCCGGGGTCGAACCGGCACAGACATAAAGTCCGAGGGATTTTAAGTCCCTTGCGTCTACCAATTTCGCCATCTCGGCAACAATGTAAAAGTGACCTGAAAAACAAGTCACTCTTGAGGCGTCGACCAGACTCGAACTGGTGAATAGCGGTTTTGCAAACCGGTGCCTTACCACTTGGCTACGACGCCTTTAATAAAAAGGCCCCGAAAACGGGGCCTTGAGCGAAAGAACGGATTTGAACCGTCGACCCTCACGTTGGCAACGTGATGCTCTACCAGCTGAGCTACTTTCGCAATTTTAAAAATCAAGCTGTTATATAGCCCCGTATTTTACACGGATTGATTAACTCAATCCAAAAATAATTTATACTATTTTAGTGATTATGTCCGGCGTGCGGATCTACAAATGGTACGGCCGGTTGGGGGGCCGCAAATTCTGCAATCTTTAGCTTACCTTCATCAACAATTTTTAAGATTTTGGGTTTATCTACAATGGTTTTGTTTAACTCATGTCGAGTTAAAGTAAATGAATTAATGGCATTTTCAAGTGCATAAGTTGCCTCATCTACTTGACGCTCATAATTGGTTACTCTCGCCAACGTTTGGGGGTCATCCTTAAATATAACTTTTAAGTCTGTGCCCTCCGGATGACTTTTCTGCATCCGATCTAATCGTTGAATTGCATTCTGTAGTGAATTTTCTTGTGCGGTAACATCTATAAAGTTCAATGATTTATCATTTATGGCAACGGTTACATCATACAAATACTTTCCACGATCACCTGCTGAATATACTGGAATAGCTTTGCTTCCTCCATCATTTGAACGTTTTCTTGACTTACTACGATATACCATATCAATTGGCAATTCACTACGATGTAATTCTAAAATATCTTTTTCTTCGGAGTTGAATAATAATACCACTAAATCAACTTGGTTTGCCACTTCGTCAATAATACCTTTTAAGGATTCAATAGGGTCATCAATTAATAAATCAGGATGTGTGAACTGAGATGCAAGTCCAATAAAGCCTAAACTCACCTCACCTTTTGACACGACTTGATAAGGTCTAAAGAGGGGATTTCCCGTAATATCTTTAATATTGGCTGATACAAATGGGAAGTTTGCATTCTTTTCCATTTTCAGTAAGAAATCTAAGCCCAATGCAAAATCTTGAGATCCAGGAGAAAATGCATCACATCCAATTTCATTGAATGCGTTTAAGATAATATCTGCGGTCACACTGGCAATTTCAGTGGTAACGCCAGGACTTAACTGATCTTTTTTAAAGAACAGATTACCTGCATCTACAATAGCCACCTGGTTATTCGCAGAAACGAGCTCATCAATAATAGTTGCTTTCCGGGCAAGACCGCCCAGCGGTTTCTTCTTTCAGCCGCAGGGGTCCGTTTCACCATTAACATTTGTGGTACCCAAAATATGTACAGACATACTCTCTGCCGTCTGTGCATTCATAAGTGATATCAACATGGTAAAACTCAATACTGCTATATTTATATATTTTTTCATCATAATTCTTATTTTGTTCCTCTGAACGCCTGCCTAAAATAAACAATAATTGCCAATCCTAAAAAGAGAATATCCTCAAATATTCTCCATAACATCTCTTGCTTTAAATCACCTAAACCTGGATCTGCACCAGTTTTAAAACATCCACAATTAAGACTAATTCCGCGCATATATGCTTGGGTGATAATAAAAATAAAGAAGACCAATAGGCCAATAGTTAATATTGATGCACCGTCTAAAAAAACACCGGTGATTAAACTCAAGCCAATAATCAGCTCTACCCATGGTAAAATTAATGCGGCTAAATTATTTATACTTATGGGAGAAATATGATAATTATCAATATTATCCGAAAATGCAATGGGATCCGCAATTTTATCTAAACTTGCATAAATAAAAACTGCGCCCAAAATAAATCGAGCCAATAATGGTACATTATATTTTTTCATGAATTCAATCATTCTGTAGGATATCCTGCATCTTGCCACGCGGGGAGTCCACCCTCAAAGACAAAAACATTTTCGAAGACTTTATCGCCAAAAAATACTTCCGCCAAGTCAAGGCTTAAACTACATTCACCTCCACTACAATAAATTATAAACACATCATCATATTTCAATGCATCAATTGTGTCCATGTATTCATCATAATAATCAAAGGGGATGTTGATGGCCCCGGCAATATGGCTAACTTCAAATTCTTCTGATTCTCGCGCATCCACAAAGACTGCCCGTTTATTATCAAAAAAATATTTGGTGAATTCTAAACTGGCCATCATGGGCTCAGTCATAAAATCAGGGATAATAAACACGGCCTCACCTGAATCAGTCACTTCAACTTCTGCTTCTTGCAATACGCGAGCCTCTTTTATAAGGGTGAATTCATCATCCTTTAAAAAATAAAATCGTACCAATCCCAAAAGGGTGGACAAGAAAAGTATAAATGTTATCTGTTTTAAGGTTTTTTCCATCATCAAAATTTAATTGAGTTCTATTGGTGAATTCAAAGGATTTTCACGAAAAAGGTTCCAAAAAATCATAGTTTATTTTCAAAATAATAATTCTATCTAAAAGATAATATTAATATGTTCAGCTTTTTCTTTGTCTGAGGAGTGATTTTCGGATAAATTTACCTCGCTTTTTAAAGCATATTTGGGGATATAGCTCAGTTGGGAGAGCGCTTGAATGGCATTCAAGAGGTCAGCGGTTCAATCCCGCTTATCTCCACAGCGGAAGTTTACTTCCCATATTATTTACTTAAAAATTATTCGGAGAATTATTATCATGTTTAACATGACCACTTTACGTGAACGTTCACATTTCATTTTATGGACATTACTTGTATTTTTTATTTTATCAATGTCAGTTGGTGGATTAGTAGGCGGTGCCAATATCTTAGATTTAGTATTTAAAGGCAAGAGTTCAAGACAATATGTGGGTTGGGTTGGCGACACCAGTATTACGCACCAATCATTTATTCGTGCCCGAGATAACCAACTTGCACAACTCAGACGTGCAGGCCAAACGGTAGATGGTCGTGCATATCAAAATGCCAGTAACTCAGCATGGAATACATTGGTGGAACGCATCCTTAAAGATGAAAAGATTACAGAATTAGGGCTTGAAGTTCAATCAGATGAAATTTATGATTTCCTACTTCTTACACCTCCCCCCGCATTTCAAAATAATTTGACAGAACAGGGATTATTCTTAGATGCAGATGGTAAATTTGACCTTGAATCTTTCCAAACAGGCGTTAAAAATGGTGAATTGCCACAAGAGTTAAATCCATTATTGGCTCAATGGGAAAATTATCTTCGTACATGGTTAGCCGACCGTAAACTTCAAAACCTATATAATGCCTCGGGTACCGTATCAAACTTTGAAGTTAAAATGGAATACACCAAACAGAAAGTGAATTGTACATTGGATTATATTTTTGTGAATACCAATTCAATTGCAGACTCACTTATCACGATTAGTGATGATGTATTATTGGCTCAGTATAATGAAGACAAAGAAACTTATACCACTCCAGAAAAACGGGTGCTTGAGTATGTATTTTGGGAGATGCCTGCAGCAATAAAATTAGATACACTCAATAATGTAATCTACTCAGATTCACTTTTACAAAATGCATTATTGTTTGTGGATGAAGCGGATCTGACCTCTTTTACTGAAGCCATTACTATCACCGAAAGAGATTCTGCAAAGACGATCGAAGTTCATGAAGATTTTAGTAATAATTCAGGTTTTCCTTTCCCCTGGGGTACGGTGAGAAATGCGGTTCGATTTGCATTTGATAGTCCTATGGGCACTGTATCTGACCCTATTAATGTAGATAATGGAATTGTGGTACTTCATATTACTGGTGCTGTTGATGAAGGCTATCGCTCATTTGAGGATGTTAAATCTGGCATTAAACGGTCAATGGTTCGAGACGAAAAGAAAAACTTTGCCAAAACATACCTTACTGAAAATTCTAATAATGCAGATTGGAAAGCCCTTGCCGATTCTGATGATTTTATTGAATATGTAGAAGCGGACACCAAAACTATTGGCGGAACCTTTACCACTATTGGCAAGAGTGGCGAGCTGACGGGTACACTTTTAGCCATGGATGCAGGTGATGTATCACCTGTACTTACTACTTTCAATACTGCATGTATGGTGAAAATGACATCAAAAGATGAATTTGATGATGGTGCATACGATGAAGCCTTTGTAGATTTAAAAACACAATTGAATAATACCAAAAGTTCACGTGGGTATGGAAATTGGTTAAGGGCTGCTAAAGAAAATATGGAAATTATCGATAATAGAGCATCGTTCTATTAAATCGATTTTAAGACTGAAATAAAAAAAGCCCTGTATTTCTACAGGGCTTTTTTTATTTCTTGATTTCCAGAATACTTACTTCTCATTGTCATTCTGAGGTGGTTAAATATTATTTTCTTTTCTGCTTTAATAACTCTTCAATTTAATTCCTGTGATATTTTAAGAAATGGGTGTTGCTATTATAAAAATGAGTTAAATAATTGGTCTTGTTTAGAAAATTCAAACGAATTTTTTTGTGAGGAAATTGATAATAGTAATTTTCTTGGAGGAGCAGAATGTAATATTGTCTTCTATTGTTCAGAAATAGATTGCATTAATGCTGGTTGTAAATGGGATAGCAATCTAAGCAGTGGAAATTGTATGTGCAACTAATTATGCTCAAAAAAAAACCCTGATTTTCATCAGGGCTTTTTTATACTCATATAAAAGGGGAGTGATTACATCATTCCGCCCATGCCACCCATACCACCCATATCTGGCATTGCTGGGGCTGCACTGGCAGGTTCAGGTTTGTCAGAAATTACCGCTTCGGTAGTGAGAAGTAGGCCAGCAATACTGG
>JABHHG010000123.1 GCA_018671635.1 Fidelibacterota bacterium
ACTTTTTCTTTTATGGTTTCTGAGGCAGTTTTTAAATTAGTTACAATATCGCTCAAATTTTCTCGTTCAGATTTGGATAGAACATCTCTATACCCTTTTACGAATCCATCTAATTCGGATGTTAATGATTCAATATTCAATATTGTATTTCGAATACGATCTTTTTCTTCCTCTCCCAAAGTGGCTTTTAATCGACGTGCGAATACACCAATATCTTGGGTGATAGGTACAATCCCCGGTGTTATTTCTGAAAAATCATACTCTCGTTGACCTTCTACAGTTTCTCCTGCTAAAATATATTTTTTGTCATTCACACCCGGATTAATAGAGACATATTTTGAGCCCATTAAGCCTTCGCTTTTAACCTCAATTTTTGAATCCACCGGTATTTTAAATGCAAACGAATTATCAATGGATAACTCTACCGCAATCTTTTGACCAATTATTTTTGCTCGTGAAACTTTACCAATTCGCTTACCCAACATATTTACATCATCACCCTCGTTCAAGCCTTGAACATTGGCAAAGATTACCGTGAATGAATAGTTTGATTTTTTTAGGGTAATATCCTGTACATACATAATTCCAATGAGAAATAATCCTGTTAAAACAAATATGAGTAATCCCATCCAAAAGAGCTTGCTGAATTTCATTATGCCTCCGTTTCTAATAAAGTACTATTTCCAGAAATAAATTGTTGGACCACTATGTCATTTGACAGTTTAATTTGTTCAGGAGTACCGTCAAATTTAATTTTTCCATCATGAATCATAATGACTCTTTCAGCCACTTCAAAAACCGTTCTTAATTCATGTGTAACCATAATGGATGTTACATCTTCTTGCTTGTGAATTTTAGAAATCAACCTATTTATACTATCTGTCATAACCGGATCAAGCCCTGTTGTGGGCTCATCATACAATAAATATTTGGGTTTAATAGCAATAGCTCGAGCAATCCCCACCCGCTTTTTCATCCCACCAGAAAGTGATGAAGGCATGAGCTTCTCAGAATTTTCCATTCCCACTTCAGCTAAGGATTTAGAAATTTGTTGAGTCACTTCTTCCTTATTCATCTCAGATAACTTTGATAATGCAAGACCTATATTTTCTTCAACAGACATTGAATCAAATAATGCTCCAAATTGGAATACCATTCCGCACTGTGCACGCACAGATTGTAATTGTGTAAAGGATAACGTATTCACCAATTTTTCCTCTACCCACACCTCACCTGAATCAGGTTGAATCAAACCAATCAAATGTTTTAAAAGTACTGATTTTCCAATTCCACTTTTACCAATAATTGCCACTGACTCGCCATGGTTTATTTTGAAGGATATTCCTTTCAACACATCTTTTTTTTCAAATGATTTATATAATTCTTTAACGTTGATCATAAGAAAATCTCAGCCAAAATATAATCTAAAAGAACAATAACCATACACGAGATAACCACCGTTGAGGTTGTAGATTTCCCAACTCCTTCAGCTCCGCCTTCTGTTGTAAATCCCTTATACGATGCGATGGATGTGATAGCTATACCAAAGAAAATCCCTTTAATCAATCCAAACCAAGCATCCCAAGGTCTAAACCAAGTTCTGAGCCCCCGAATAAACTCTTGAGCCGAAACATCCATTGCATGTTGTGCTGCAAAAAGTCCGCCTAATATTCCGCAAAAATCCGCCACAATAACAAGTATAGGAAACATGATGGCTGCTGCCAACACACGTGGCATAATCAAAAATGAAACAGGGTCAAAGGATAGTGATTCCAATGCATCAATCTGCTCAGTTACTCGCATGGTACCAATTTCAGCCGTAATTGTTGCACCAATTTTTCCTGTCATAACTAAGCCCGTAATCATTGGCGCTAATTCTAATAATACAGACTCACCAACAATACTTCCCACAAACCATGTGGGTACAAATCCTGATTCGAATTGGTATGCTGCTTGAACAGAAGTTACCATGCCTGAAAATAACGATGTGAGCATAACTATGGGGATTGATTGAGCACCAATGTTCACCATTTGATCAGCGGTAAATCCCAAATAGAGATTCCAAGATTTGACAGATCTAAACATTTTAGTCATGAGTAACACATATTCCGCCAACCCCTCGAAGAAGTGAATAAATATGTGAATTGGATATATAAGAATTCTGAGCATTTATCGATAATAGCACATTATCAAGATGCTATGCAAGTGAGGAATTAATCTTTTAGGTCGTCAATTTGTGCCTGAAATTCGCCAATATCTTGGAATTCTCGATATACTGACGCAAAGCGAATAAATGCAACTTTATCAATTGCGCGGAGCTTTTCCATCACTAATTCACCTACTAATGACGCATTGATTTCTACATTTGAAACATTATTAATCTGGTCTTCAATCGATTGAATAGCTTGTTGGATGACTTCTTCAGAAACAGGACGTTTCTGACAGGCCATATGAAAACTACTCTCTAATTTATTTCGGTTATATTCTTCACGATCACCAGATTTTTTAATTACCATTATGGGATTTTCTTGAATATATTCATAGGTAGTAAAGCGAAATTGACAACTAATGCATTCACGACGACGGCGAATACTTTTTCCATTATGTATTGATCGTGAATCTATTACTTTAGATTCATCAGAATTACATTTGGGGCAATTCATGCAGTTACTTCTTCATAGAGTGGAAATGAGCCACAAAGTTGAGCAACTTCTTCCCTAACTTCTATAATAGTATTTTCATCATCAATATTTTGTATTACTTGATGGATTAATGTAGCAATTTTTATCATTTCATCCACACCCATTCCACGGGTCGTCATAGCAGGGGTTCCCACTCTAATTCCACTGGTAATCATGGGGCTACGTTCATCAAACGGAACCATATTTTTATTGGTGGTGATTCCTGCTCGCTCCAGCGCGTTTTCTGCTTTTTTACCGGTAACACCTGTTTTAGTTAAATCAATCAAAATAACATGGGTGTCGGTTCCACCTGAAACCAAATCGTATCCTAATTCTAAAAGTGAATTGGCTAATGCGTGTGCATTATCAACAATCTGGTGACAATACAATTTATATTCTGGTCGAAGCGCTTCTGCAAAAGCCACGGCTTTACCTGCAATTACGTGCATGAGAGGCCCACCTTGCATTCCTGGCATTACCGCAGAATCAATGAGCTCGGAAACCATTTTAACCCGACCCGATTTTGGGGCGATTTTGCCCCATGTATTTTCAAAATCTTTACCTATTAATATTAATCCACCTCTGGGACCACGTAATGTTTTATGGGTTGTGGATGTTGCCACATGACAATGAGGCCATGGAGAGGGGTGTAATCCTGTTGCCACAAGCCCAGATGGATGTGCGATGTCAGCCATCAAAAATGCGCCCACTTCATCAGCTACTTGTCTGAATTTTTCAAATTCTATAAACCGTGGATATGCACTGCCTCCACAGATAATTAACTTTGGCTTATGTTCTATTGCCAATCGGGTAACTTCATCAAAATCAACTCTACCGGTTTCTTTTTTTACACCATAGGATACAAAATTATATAATGCACCTGAAAAATTGACGGGACTCCCATGTGTAAGATGGCCGCCATGGGCAAGGTTCAACCCTAATACAGTATCACCCGGTTTAATGAAGGTTAGGTACACCCCCATATTGGCTTGAGAGCCTGAATGCGGTTGTACATTTGCATATTCTGCGTTAAATAATTCTTTAACACGATCACGTGCAATATTTTCGGCTACATCAACTTCTTCACATCCACCATAATAACGTTTACCGGGATAACCCTCAGCATATTTATTAGTGAGCACTGAACCAACTGCTTCCATAACGGCTTTGCTGGTAAAATTTTCTGATGCAATAAGTTCAAGAGTATCGGTCTGACGATCAAATTCTGCTTGAATCGAGTTGAATATTTCAATATCTTGTGATTTTAAATGTGAGCTCATGAAACCTCTATTTTATTAACTCTTCTTGAGTGACGACCACCCTCGAATTCTGAACTTAGCCATGTATCAACAATCTCTAAAATTACATCAAAGTTTGTCATTCGTGCACCAATTGCCAACACATTTGCATCATTATGCAATCTGCTCATTAGAGCATGTTCAGGAGTCATACACAATGCTGCACGAATCCCCTCCACTTTATTTGCGGCCATGGAAATACCAATTCCAGACCCACAGACCACAATACCTTTTGCAGACTCTCCATCTTTAACAGAGTTACCTACCGCATGACCAAATTCAGGATAATCTACAGATTCTTCAGAATATGCACCTTTATCTAAAATACGATAACCTTTGGATTCCAAATATTCTCTGATTTTTTCTTTTACAGAAAATCCTGCATGATCTGCGCCGATTGAAATTTTCATTTTCTTTTAATGGACCGATCTATCCATGAATAACAATCTCCTTGGGGAGTTACTTCGCGCTCATTGTCGGGGCGCATAAACCAATCTGAAGAATTTGTAATATTATTTTCTTTAAGGAAATCACGACGTGTTTTTGCACGGTAATACCCACTTTTTACAGCTGCATCATAATCTTGCCATGCAATTTCATATACTATTTTATCCCAGAAAGATAGGGCATCACCCGTACAACCTTCTGCTAAGGAATAAAAAACTTCAGCACGTTGAAACATTGCTTCCCCACTATTTCCACTGGATGTTAATGCACTTTCTGCCCATTTGAGTGCAGATTTAGCATCCTCTTTTTTCGTATAAATTTTTGAGATTTCCATGGCCACATCATAATTAGTAGGATCAATATTCACTAAATTTTCATATGCCTCTAATGCAAGATCATCATTGTATTG
>JABHHG010000122.1 GCA_018671635.1 Fidelibacterota bacterium
TAGTTTTTATGCAACAAAAACCTTATCAACTGGTGAAGGTGGAATGTTGACTACTAATTCAAAAGTTTACTCTAAATCTTCAAAAATTAATCGTTTGCATGGTATCGATCGAGATGCTTGGGATAGATATTCTGATAATGGGGATTGGTATTATGAGGTAGTTGACAGTGGGTATAAGTATAATATGACTGATATTCAAGCAAGCTTAGGTCTATGTCAATTAGATAAACTTGAAGATATGAATCTTAAGCGTGCAAGGATTTCTAAAATATATATTGAAGGATTGAGAGATTTACCCTTGATTTTTCTTAAGCCAGAAAAAGCTTCAAATGGTAGTAATCATTTATTTGTAATTAAAACGAAAAATCGTGATGAATTATATAGATTTTTAAAAGAGCATGGCATCCAAACATCGGTACATTTTATCCCAATTCATAAACATCCATATTATCATAAAACCTTTAATTATCAAAATAGCATGTATCCAGTGGCTAATAATGTATTTAAATCATCATTATCGTTACCTATTTATCCAGATATGACCATTGATGAACAAAGTTATATTATTGATAAAATAAATTTATTTTTTAGTTGATTGATGAATAGAATCTTCGGCACAGTCCTATTTTTTATATTTTCCCCCTTCTTTATTATAATTTCATTAATGTTAGTTTGTATACAAGGATTCCCTGTATTTTTCATTCAGGAGAGGGTGGGAATAATGAATCGTAGATTTCAATTATTCAAATTTAGGACTATGATTGAGAATAATTCAAATCCTGTTCATTCAATTACAACCCAGAATGATGGACGTGTAACCAAAATTGGAGGAGTATTGAGAAAATTTAAAATTGATGAACTACCTCAAGTAATCAATATTATCAAAGGTGACATTAATTTTGTTGGGCCACGTCCAGAAGTTGCTGAATTTGTAGATACTTCACCTCAATATTTTTCTTTTTTGGAAACCTGTAAGCCAGGGGTGACAGATTTTAGTTCAATAGTATTTAAAAATGAATCTGAGCTAATAGACACTGAAAGTCCATATCAATATTATTCAAATTATATTCTACCGGTGAAAAGTAAATTAGCCTTTTTATTTCTTGAAAAAGATTCATTTGTCCTAAGATTAAGTGTTGTATGTATCACTGTAATCTCTATTTTTCATCATAAACTTGCTTTGCACTTAGTAAGTGCCTTTGTTCCAGTACATGATTTAGAACTGAGAAGCAAAATTAATCACCTACTCAATATTGATATTTTCTAATGCGATCATTTATAAATAAAACCATTCGATTAAACCGGTTCAAAAAACAAGTTATCATGATGGGAATAGATTTCATTTTACTCCCATTATCATTATTTATATCATATTCTTTACGTTTTAGTGACGTATTTCCTGTTAATGAATTAATCCAAGATAAATGGTTATTTTTAATTACTCCCATAATCACTATTCCTCTATTTATTAATAAAGGTTTGTACCGCTCTGTTTTAAAGTATATGGGTTATCAAGTAATTATTGCCACGATGAAATCAATTTCGATAGCAAGTATGATTTTATATTTAGTTACGTTGGTTAATAATTCATTATTGCCTCGATCAATTATTTTAATTTTTTGGTTTGTTTCTATATTGACTGTAGTCGGTAGTAGATATTTTTTAAAAATTATAGTGTATTATTCTAATTTCAATAAGAAGCCAGTGGGAATCTATGGAGCAGGAAAGGCAGGTGCACAATTAGTTGATAATTTAAGAACGAGTAGTGAATATTATCCAATTGCATTGTTCGATGACAATCCCAATAAGTGGGGCACAGTCGTAAATTCACTTTGGATTTATGATCCAGAGATTATGGCTGAGGTTATTCGTCAAAATGGAATTAAGTTGATTTTGGTTGCAATAACAACTTTAGCAGAGGGTGATAGAAAAAGAATACTAAGAAAAATAGCTGATTTCCCCGTTGAAGTTCGACAAGTAACAAGCATGGAAAATATTATTTCAGGCGAATTCAATTTAAATCATGTAAGAAAAGTGGATGTAGTAGACATTTTAGGAAGAGACCCTGTTAAACCTTCTCAAAATCTATTAAAGAAAAATATATTAGGTAAAAATATATTAGTTACTGGTGCAGGAGGCTCAATCGGTGGTGAACTTTGTTTGCAAATATTGGAGAAAAAGCCCAATAAACTGATTTTATTAGATCATTCTGAATATTCATTATACAAAATCCATAAATCATTATTACCAATTGTTGATATTGAAATAATACCAATTTTAACTTCTGTGACAGAACTCGAACAAATGTTAAACGTTCTCAGTAAGCATAGTGTTCATACTATATATCATGCAGCGGCATATAAACATGTTCCAATGGTTGAAATGAACCCCACTGATGGAATAAGGAATAATATTTGGGGTACATATCTTTGTGTTAAAGCTGCTCTTGCTCATTCAATTGAGACATTTGTATTGATTAGTACGGATAAGGCGGTTCGGCCAACCAATGTTATGGGCGCAACGAAAAGATTCTCAGAATTAATTTTACAAGCGGCTCAAAAAGAAAGCATCAGCACATGTTTTTCTATGGTAAGGTTCGGAAATGTCATTGATTCGGCAGGATCAGTCGTGCCTTTGTTCAGAGAGCAAATCAAATTAGGAGGCCCATTAACGGTAACTCACCCTGAGGTAACCCGATATTTCATGTCTATCGAAGAGGCAGTGCAATTAGTAATCCAAGCAGGTGCAATGGCAAAAGGTGGAGAAGTATTTGTATTAGATATGGGAAATCCAATTAAGATTTACAATCTTGCAGAAAAAATGATTAATTTAAGTGGGTTTGAGCCCATTACATCTAAAACTCCAGATGAAAAA
>JABHHG010000049.1 GCA_018671635.1 Fidelibacterota bacterium
GCATTTACACGCAGGAGGTCGGGAGTTCGAGTCTCTCATCGCCCACATCAATTTCCCCTTATAAACGAGGGGTTTTTTGTATCCTTGAAGAAATCCTCAAAAGTCGTAAAAAAGGCTAAAAATGACCACAAATAGTCAGCCATGAGTCAGTTGAAATTGTAATAAATTTATGTATGAAAATTCAAACTCTAAAATATATTATAAGAAATAATCTTAAAATTTTCAAACCTATATTACAGTTTATCCAATCTGTTATTAATGGTAGAGAATCCTCCCCAAAAGCTAATGCACGATACTCTTATTCAGTTTGGTTTAGGCATATTTTGCATTTAAAAAAACATAATCTCAACGTTAGCCCACGAGTTATTGCTGAGTTGGGTCCTGGTGATTCAATTGGAGTAGGGTTATTGGGTTTGTTATGTGGAGCTAAAGAATATTATGCTTTGGATAACATCAACTATACTGATTTAGAAGATAATATTAACATTTTAGATGACTTAAGTGAAATGTTGAAAAAACTTGAAATCATCCCAAATGAAAAAGAATTCCCTGAGGTTTGCCCTAGAATTACTAATTATGACTTTTCTAAAGATTTTATTCAAGAATTTAATATTTTAGATAATATAGATAAGAGAAAAAATGAATTATCTAGTATTATATCTAAGGAGAATAAGTCACAAAATAGTTTTTCATCAGTGCAATATTTTGCTCCTTGGGATAATCATGATTTAATTAAGAGAGAATCCGTTGATTTGATTTTTTCACAAGCTGTTCTCGAGCATGTAGAAAATCTAGACTTCACGTATAAGGCAATGTCGTTATGGCTAAAGAAGGGAGGGTTAATGTCCCATCAGATTGATTTTCAATCTCATTTAACTGCCTCAGAGTGGAATGGCCATTGGACATACTCACAATTAGAATGGAAAATACTCAATGCTAATCAAGAATATTCTATAAATAGGGAACCTCTCTCAACACATTTGCAATTGATGAAAAAGTATGGATTCAAAATAGTAACTATTTATCCATCAACAGAATACCATCAAAATTATTATACAAGCTCTATTTTAAGAAATGATTTAGATGAACAATTTCAAAATCTAACAGATGAAGATTTAGAGACTGTAAAGTGTCATGTGATTGCTCAAAAAATATAAACTATAATTTGATGAGTTTATTGTTGCTGATTTTAATGCTGATGGTATTGTAGATATATTAGATATTGTTCAGTTTGTTAATTATATATTAGCAAATTAGTGTATTTAAACTGTAGTAGGAGTCAGCCATGAGTCAGGATATTCTCCAGCATCCCTTGAAATGAGTCAAAATCTGCATTTACACGCAGGAGGTCGGGAGTTCGAGTCTCTCATCGCCCACATCAATTTCCCCTCATAAACGAGGGGTTTTTTGTATCCTTAAAGAAATCCTCAAAGGTCGTAAAAAAGGCTGAAAATGACCACAAATAGTCAGCCATGAGTCAGTTGAATTTGTTATAAATTTTCAGTATCAATTAACTTAAAATAAAGGAAATAAATATGTGTTATGTTTTTTATGGATTAGCTTTACTGATAGGTCTTTTATATCCAACTAGTTTAGCAGCATCTGGTGCAGGTCTTTCCTCAGCTGCATTATGGGATTTAGTCAGTCTACTTATTACAGTTGGTGGCTCGTTTTTCTTAGTTGCAACAGCATCAGGTACATTATCATTTTATAAAGATGATAAATTTTTAGAGATGTGGGGCGATTTAAGCTTAAAAATGGGCTACATAGGTGCAGTTTTAGGAGCTATATTTGTTTTTGGAGGAATGGCACTACCCCCAGAAGCAGGAGTTGACCCATACGCTAAGCTTGGTGGTTCTATTGCTGTTGCGTTAATAGCCGTTTTATATGGATTGATATTCAAATATATGGTAATAGCTCCTTGGTTAGGGTGCAGAAAGAAGTAATCTTTAATATCTGTGATACTCATCAAGAATTAATTTAAAGAGGTATGTGTAATATATTGATGTAGGGCATATGAGCTCTGTCTCTTTCTTCACCCTACTCCTCAATTTCCCCTTGCTTTGATGAACGTATAAGACTCCTCCAGAAATGGGGGAGTTCTTGTTTATAGTTGAAACTCAACCAAAAGTTCACCCCCATCAAGACCTTCAAGGGGGTGTGCGTCCATAGAAAAAGCCTGACACCCATTCTAAAATAATTTTCGTAAGCTTA
>JABHHG010000229.1 GCA_018671635.1 Fidelibacterota bacterium
ATCGAATATAAAGTGTAATTAAACCAAGCAATGAACCTACTACTCCGATACTTGTTATTTCATCTTTAAATTCATTATACCACATAATACTCGTGTATTCTCCAACATTACCAACAGCACTTTTCACAGCAAATGATGTCTGAGGAAATGTAGCCGCAAATGGGTCTCCTTGAGTGATAAAATGATACAGCAAATATGGTCCTACAATAATTAACCAACCAGATATAAATTGGGTAGAACGAAATTTTGCTTTATCTTTGAGTAAAAACCAACCTGCCAAACCAATTATGTATAAATGAGTATATTTAGTCAAAAAGGTGGCTCCAGCTGCCATTCCTAGCAACAATGGAGAATATTTACTTGCTTTATTTTCTTCTGTTAAAAGAAATAAATGCAAAGTTAAGATCCACATCCCTGCAACTGGAATATCTAAATAAGCCATTTGGCCCCAATATCGTACGACTGGTATCAACAAAAAGACAGGAACAACCAATGCTGCTTGTAAAGGATTAGACCACCTTTCTGCTAAATGTTGAATTTGCCATAGAGTGGTTGTCAATAGCAGTAAAGGAGTAATCTTAACATAAGATGTTTCAGATTGAAATAATAACTCAAGCGAGAAAAATCCAGGAACTAAGGGTGGGCGTAGTAGGAAATCTAGTTCATGTTGAGTGGGTGACCAATCCATTAGGCCAAGAAAGGATTTTGCTTGAATTAGATGGTAGGCAGAATCAGTCAATGAAATATTTGTCAAGTTCCACCATGGTAAATATATTGCAAGAAGGGTGACAAAAAAAGGTGCCAATAACCAACGCAGATCATCAATATGCCACTTTGTTTTGTACATTACATATATCAACCCAATAATTGATGTTAATATGATTAATGATGGAATAAAAACCCCCTCAAGCCCAATCATCCACGAAAAATGAATAATCCATCCGGCCATGATAAATGAGGGGAGAGACAGAAAAGTTATCCACCGTGCACCATCTTCACGGGCGAACATAATTTCACCTTTCACTAAACAAGGCATCGGTTAACTGAGGAAATACAACTTCGACATCATATCGTGAACGTACCTCTTCAAATCGTTCTTCAACTTGCTCTAGTCTTTCTTTTTCAGGTAAATGCGAATGAGTTAACATTGCCTTTGCTGCACTTTTCACATCTTTAATGACCCATTCACGGGGGTATAATCCATCTGCACCTTCCCAAGGCCAAATGACTGGGAAATTACCTGCAGATACGCCATCAGCAATCGTATAATGAAAGGATTCAAAATCACTTGGGGAAATAACATATCCAAGTTTGATGAAGAATTCAGTTATGGTCAAAGTATAACCCTCAAATTCAACAGCATCTCCCAGATATTTTGATGTTTTAATCCTCTTATACTGTTTGTCATAATACTTTAATTCCATTCTTCGACTATCTGCTAACATCCATGGATAATCATGGGGTAATTTACCTTTGATTACTAGAGACCATTCATCATCTGTCTTTCTTAATTCTTCGAGTAAATCTAAGGCCAAATCAAGACGCTTTCTTTCAGGAACTACACCAACGATTCCAATTTTCTTCAAAGAAGTATTTTTATGTTCATTCTTCATTCTTTCACTTTCAATGAAGTTTGGAATGAAGATTAACTTTTCTTCATCCCAGTCAAATAATTTGATGGCTTCTAGTCGAACATGCTCTGCGACCACAATGATTTTCTTCACATTATCCATCTTCATATTATGTTGGAACTTCCTTGCCCTTTCCCCTATTTCTTGAAGATGAAGCCGGCTAACCAATTGTTGGTTTTCTTTGAGATTATTTGAATACCAGGCGGCATTAGCCAAATTCCATTCGCACCAGATGAATTCTGCCCATTTCACTAGTGCTTTTGTTCTTTGAATGAATTGTGGTTCTCCCCATTCCCATAAATCTCTCCTAACAATACAACCGATTCTTTTGAGATGTGATTCAAATTGCCCAACGAACTTCAGATCCGTTCCTGCAATCACAACTCGATGTGGACGAATATGCTTATCAAACCCCTCCATCAATAATGGTTTCAAAATATTAGTTCTAACTGATGAGATTAAATGAGGTGCCAGTATGCCCTTTAGATTTATTTCATCAATACCTTTGTTGAGTAGTTTTTCTAATAGGATGTCTAATTCATCTTCATTATCAACGAAGAATGGGTATTCATGACCGAGTAAGTTTTCATTAATATTATTTCTAGACACCACAAATGGCAAGTTGATTGCTAAATGTTCTAATAATTTTGTAGATAATTCCAAAGTCTTCTTTTCAAACCAACCGCTTCGGTAACACCAGCCAAAGTCATAGCCAGCTAGCAATTCAACTGCCTTATCGCGGTCAACTGCTCCATGCCAAGTTACAACAGGTGATTCCCGCAGCATTTTATCCATATCTTGTCGGAATGTGGGGTGGCTTGGTGAACTCCGATGAACCTTATCTCCG
>JABHHG010000191.1 GCA_018671635.1 Fidelibacterota bacterium
AACGAATCATTGATCGAAGAATTAAAAACTTTAGCTGAAACTCATAAGGGTCAATGCCATTTAGTTATACATTTGATAACATCTAAGGGTAATTCACAGCGAGTTCGTGCTAGCAGAATTCGAGTTACATCAGCACAGGAATTTGTTAAAAAATTACGTACTAGTTTTGGTAATTCAAATGTTTGGATAAGTACATGAATCAAATATGATTGCAGTAATACAGCGGGTTAAGTCAGCATCTGTGATGGTGAATGATGAGCTAATCAGTTCAATTAATCAGGGCTATCTCATATTACTGGGAGTGTTAAAAGATGATTCAGAAGCAGATGCTCAATTTTTAGCCGATAAAATTTCCACCTTCCGAATTTTCCCTGATGGTGATAAAAATATGAATTTATCCATTCAAGATGTGAATGGTTCAATTTTAGTAGTGAGTCAATTTACACTCTGTGGCGATTGGCGAAAGGGACGTCGCCCCAGCTTTTCATCCTCCGCTCCACCTGAAATTGCAGAGACTTTATACCTAAAATTCTGTGAATTATTATCCATTCAAAATATAGATCTAAAAACAGGCCAATTTGCTGCCATGATGGATATTGAACTCATTAATGATGGCCCCGTTACTTTTGTAATGGACAGCAAAGATATATAATGATTATTCGTTCATGGTCACAAAAATTGGATGAAGCTCAAGCAATGTGTAGCATTGAAAATCTCATCGCTCACGATTTTATTCCAAATCCTCACGATATGATGGAGAATTGGAGCCTTCGAAATCAAGATTGCTATCATGATAAATTAGTGGCAGAAATTGATGGTCAAATAGTGGGCTGCATCCATATTGGACAAGGTCGAAAAGAGAATAGTCATATTTCATTTTTTGATTTATTTGTACATCCTCAGTTTCAGCATGAAGGTGTGGGAACCGCAATGTACAATGAATTTATTTCAAAAAGTAAATCTTTGGGTTGTACAAAAATAAATAGTTTAATTTATGACCATCCTAATTGGGCATCAGGAAAATCTTTTTTTGAGAAGCATAAATTTGAACATATATCCACAAATCGTGAGTATTCATTAGATCTGCAAAAGGCAGAGTTTTCACAATATGAAAAATTATTACTTGAGGTTTTGGATAAAGGATTTTTATTTGTCGAACCGGTGAAAGATGGACTCAATTCAGATTTGCATTATCAAAAGTTAGAGGAAATGCGATGGTCATATTTTCAAGATATGCCATATCCGGAGGGTATTACGCCAACTCGTGGGAATTATGATTTGTGGTTGAAGGAGCATAAACTCTTTGAAAAAAAACATTATGGTATCGAGCTGTTAATTTTAAATCAAGATGGTGATTATGTGGGATGTACTAAACTGGTGGCGGATAGTAGCGAACCTGAAAAATGTTGGACCAGTAATTTAGGTGTAATCAAAAAATATCGTCGTCAAAAATTAGCCACCGCATTAAAAATTGAAGCACTGACGCGCCTTCAAAAAAACGGCTTTACTGAAATTCGTACCGATAATGAAGAAAATAATCCTATGTACAAAATTAATGTTGATGTTGGATTTCAGCCCGAACCATTTAGCCTAGAATATATGAAGGTGTTATGAGCGTACCCATACTCTATTCATTTCGGCGTTGACCCTATGCCATTCGAGCCAGGTTGGCAATCGCAGATGCAAAAATTGAAGTGGAGCTTCGTGAAGTCTTTTTAAGAGACCGTCCCCAATCATTATATGATATTTCCCCGAAAGGTACGGTTCCTGTATTGCAATTATCAGATGGTAAAGTGATGGATGAAAGTTTAGATATTATGAAATGGGTGATGCATCAATCATCTTCTGATTGGGACAATACTAACATAGAATTACAAGATGAAATGATTCATCATAATGATTTTGAGTTTAAGCAGTGGTTGGATAAATATAAATATCATGATCGGCATCCTGAAAATACATTAGAATTTTATCGAGATAAATGTGCAAAAACTTTAACTGACTATGAAAATTCTTTAGGCGAAAATTTATATTTGTTAGGCAGTAAAATTCAATTGGTGGATGTAGCCATTTTCCCCTTTGTTCGGCAATGTGCTAATGTGGATAGACCTTGGTTTGGGTCCACATTTCCTTATGTAGAGCAGTGGGTAGATAATTGGATTCAATCTGAATTATTCGTTCGCGTCATGCCCAAATTTGATGCATGGAAATTAGATAATGATCCATTGTATATTTCATTCTAATTGGAGAGATCAAAATTGAAGAAATGGCATAGTTGGAAACCAGAATACGCCACCGAAAATTTTGATGTAATAATTATTGGCTCTGGAATAAGTGGTCTAACCTTAGGCGTACTCTTATCTAAATATGGTAAACGGGTACTCATTTTAGAAAAACATTTTAAAGTGGGTGGGTGGACACATACCTTCAAACGTAAAAATTACGAGTGGGATGTGGGCATCCATTATATTGGTGAGGTACATAATTTGCAGTCACCCGTTCGGCGGTTATTTGATATTTTGAGTGACGGTCAATTAGAATGGCATAAAATGAATGATAATTATGACCGCATCATTTTTCCTGATAATCACTATAATTTTAATGCGCCATATACACGTTTCATCGATGATATGGTTGAATATTTTCCGGGCACGCGAGATAAATTTCAAGAATATTTACAGATGATCAATGCATCTGTGAAAAATGGTTTACCTTTTTATGCCAATAAAGCGCTCCCAAATTGGTTAAGCCGACTCACGTATAATAAAATGGCAAATCCATTTCATAAATATGCAGATGTGACCACGCGTGAGGTTATCATGAAGATTTTTGATGATGAGCAAATTTTAGGTGTGCTTACAGGTCAATGGGGAGATTATGGTTTACCACCATCTCAGAGTAGTTTTGCTATGCATGCATTGGTAGTGAGGCATTATTTAGATGGGGGTAATTATCCTATTGGTACCTCCCGAAGAATCGCAGAAACGGTTACCGATTACATCGAAAAGATGGATGGCAAAATATATGTGAATGCTGGTGTAGATGAAATAATTACTGAGCGAGGCAAAGCTATTGGCGTGCGTATGAGTAATGGAGATGAAATTAAGGCACCCATGTTAATTAGTTCGGCAGGTATAATGAACACATTTGGAAAACTATTGAAGTCAGATTCAAAATTTGATGTTTTCAAAAATAAATTAAAGAAAATTACCCCTACATTTAGTTATCATTCCCTTTATATTGGACTTAATAAATCATCAGAAGAATTAAACCTCCAAAATACCAATTTATGGATTTACCCCGGGTATGATCATGACAAAAATGTGAATGATTATTTTGAAGATTCGTCAGCTCCACTTCCAGTCACTTATTTATCTTTCCCCGCTGCTAAAGATCCCGCTGCGGAGATAGCCCATCCAGGATTTTCAACTATGGAGGCCATAACCGTTGCAAATTGGAGTGACTTTTCTAGATGGAAAGGCTTACCCTGGAAAAAACGGGGAGAGGCATACGAAAATCATAAAGAGGAGTTATCACAAAAATTATTGAAAACCGTGTATGAATATGTTCCACAGGCGAAAGATGCGTTGGATTACCACGAACTTTCTACCCCACTCACGGTGAATAGTTTGGCCAATTACCCTGAAGGTGAAATGTATGGAATTGAGCATTCGCCGGACCGATTTCGTCAACGGTGGTTGCGACCACAGACAGATATAAAAAATCTATTTTTAACAGGTCAGGATGTGATTACGGTTGGGGTAACAGCTGCCATGTATTCGGGTCTTGTTACGGCCTCTGCAATTTTGAAGAAGAATCTAATTAAAGATTTCTTGGGTAAGTAAATTCATTTCCACAATGCGTGGATCACCTTGAAGGTCATTATGGAATTTCACATTAAATTGCTGTGATTCAAATATTTCAGTAATAGCTTTAACTTGATGTACCCCCCCAAATTCTAAGAGCATAAATCCATTTTTATTGAGAAGTGAATGTCCAAATTCTGCAAACCGACGGTAGAATGAGAGTCCATCACCATTATCGGTAAGGGCAATCTTAGGGTCATAGTTTTGCACTTCTTTTTGTAGGCCATCCATTTCATCACTTCCAATATAGGGCGGATTTGAAACCACCACATCAAATGTAGAATTGATATCCGTATTTAAAAAATCATGGATTTTGAAGTCAATATTTTCAGCTGAAAGTTGAGAGGCATTTTCTTTGGCAGTATTGAGGGCATCTTTAGAAATATCGGTGGCGATTATTGAAGTGGCTAAATTTTCAAGTGATATAGTGGTGGCAATACATCCTGAGCCCGTGCCGATTTCTAAAATGGATTTTACCCCATCTCTTTTTTTCAATAACTCAATAATGATTTCAGTCTCGGGGCGGGGAATGAGTACATGTTTATTGACTATAAAATCGCGCCCATAGAAGTCAGCCTTTCCCAATATATGCTGAAAGGGTTCTCCTTCAATACGTCGCTTAACCATTTCTTTAAATTGGAATAATTTATCTTTCATGAGCGGCTCTTCGAATTGCACATAAAGGTCAATACGTTGGCAATTAAGAATATGACAGAGGAACCATTCTACTTCTAATTTGGCATTAGAAATTCCTTTGGATACAAAATAGTCTTCACCCCATTTGATGAGGTCGATGGTGGTCCAGATTTTATCTGTCATGAAATCTACGCTTCTTCGAGTAGGTTCTTTTGCTCTTCAAGTTTACATGCATCAATAGTCTCAGTGAGATCACCATCCATGATGTCATTTAGCTTGTAGAGGGTCAGATTTATTCGGTGGTCAGTAACACGACCTTGTGGGAAATTGTATGTTCTAATTTTTGCAGAACGGTCACCAGTAGATACCATAGTCTTTCGGGCATCCGCACGTTCTTTATTTTGGCGATCCATTTCTTGTTCATAAAGTCGTGAACGTAAAACCTTCATGGCCTTATCACGATTTTTTAGTTGTGAAGTTTCATCTTGGCAAGTAACTACTACTCCCGTAGGAATATGGGTAATTCGAATGGCAGATTCAGTTTTATTCACATGTTGTCCACCTGCCCCAGAGGCACGATAGGTATCAATTTTTAGGTCGCCTTCATTCACCTCAATATCAACAGATTCAGCTTCAGGAAGCACAGCAACCGTTGCAGCAGAAGTATGTACACGACCACTGGATTCTGTTTCTGGAACCCGTTGAACGCGATGTACACCCGATTCAAATTTTAAATCGCCATACACACCCTCACCACTGATAGTTACAATGACTTCTTTAATTCCACCACCACCACCACCTTCATTTTCGTGATAGACCATGGTTTCGGTTTTCCAGCCTTGGCGTTCGGCATATCGCATATACATTCGGTATAAATTTTCAGCAAATAGAGCGGCTTCATCACCACCGGTGCCTGAGCGGATTTCTAAAATTGTATTCTTGTCATCATTGGGGTCACGTGGGATGAGTAGAATTTTTAGCTGTTCTTCTAATGAAAGAATTTCATCTTTGAGTGGACCGATTTCTTCTCTTACTAATTCTTTTAACTCAGGGTCATCGCCATTGAGAATTTCTTCATCTTCTTCAAGTTGCTCATGTTTAGATTTATAAATTTTGCAAACTTCTACCGCCTCATCTAAACTGCGATGTTCACGTGCCATTTTCGTAAATGCTTTCATGTCATTCATGGCATCGGGTTGACTCATGGCTTCTGCCAATCCATCATGTCGCTCAATTACCGTTAGGACTTTATCGATCATCCGATGGCTTCCGCAACAAATATTTTACCGGAGTATTGATCTAAATTTTCACCAAATGCAGATTCAAGGGCCGCAATAGCCACCTCAACTTGAGTATCGTCAGGTTGCTTGGTGGTAATATTTTGTAACCATAATCCCGGTTGGGCTAGCATTCTAAATAAAATATTTTCTCTATGCTTGGCTGTCAGTTTCAATACTTCATAGCCAATCCCTGCCACCAATGGCATAAATGGAATATGCATTATAAGGCGCATCCAAACTTGAATTTCGCCTACAAAAAGCATAAGAATTGAATCTAAAACTGCGAATGAAAGGATGGCCACAATCATAATGATAAACATGAAACTGGTGCCACAGCGTGGATGTTGAGTGGGAAATTCTTGTGCGGTTTTGATATTTAGGCTTTTACCAGATTCAAAATTGTAAACCGTTTTATGCTCGGCGCCATGGTATTGAAATAATCGTTTTACATCCGACAATAGAGAGATAAGAATAAGATAAACCAAAAAGAAAAAGATACGGAGTGCTCCAGAAATAATATTGAATACAAAGGGATCTTGATCTTTATCAAACAGCCAAGTGGTGAGTGCGATTGGGGCTGCAAAAAACAGACAGATTGCCAATGCGATTGAAACTAATGTCATGAGTGCATCCACAATTGGATTTACATTTTCACTCTCTTCTGGCATGGCAATATCAGCAGACCATTGAAGGGTTTGGAATCCCATTTTCATGGCTTCAAACAAACTTACGGCACCGCGAATAATGGGTTTTTTTAAGTGAGGTTTTCGGTCGGTTATAGATTCAAAATCATGTCGGTTGGTGTGGATTTTTCCATCGGGATCACGCACAGCCGTGGAGTATGCTCCCGGAACGCGCATCATCACCCCTTCTATAACCGCTTGTCCTCCCACCAAAATAGATGATTTTGAAACAAACAGAATGAGCTGTTTTAAGAATTTAGTTTTCATTGAATACAAAAACGGACCCACTCATTCTGAATGGATCCGTTTAATTTATCTTTTTCGAAATTAGTCGTTAGACTTTTTATCGGCAAGATTATATTTCTGCATGTATTTTTCAATACGACCTGCAGTATCTATAAGGTTTTGTTTACCGGTAAAAAATGGATGACAAGCACTGCAAATTTCTACAGCGATATTGTCAGTAGTTGCACGTGTATCAAATGAATTTCCACAAGCACAATGAACATTTATCACTTTATATTCCGGATGTATACCTTGTTTCATGACTTACTCCTTACACTAAGTTATTTAGGGCATTTTCTACCCTATCTAAAGCATTATTTAAGTTTTCCTCTGATGCTGCATACGAAAACCGTATGTTATTCTTTGCACCAAAACTATCTCCTGAAACGGTAACTACCGCTTTTTCATTTAAGAAGTACATAGATAAATCAGAGGAGGTATTAATTTCTTTCCCATTAAATTTTTTCCCTAGATAGTTTTTAAAATCAGGGAAAACATAAAAAGCACCACCAGGCATTTCACAGGTTACACCATTAATAGAATTAAAACGATCAACAATAAGATTTCGTCTAATTTTAAATGCATCACGCATTTTGATTACTGCAGACTGGTCGCCAATTAATGCTTCAATGGCAGCAACTTGTGCAATAGAATTAGGACATGATGTACTTTGTCCTTGTAATTTTGACATCGCGTTAATTACTTGAGCATCTCCTGCAGTATATCCAATCCTCCACCCTGTCATTGCATAGGTTTTTGAACAACTTTGAAATGTAAGTATTTGGCTAGCATCATTTGTAAGAGTAGCCGTGCTTGTATATTTTTTGTCATAAGTAAGTTGTTCATAGCACTCATCCGAGAAGACCCAAAGGCTTTGTTTTTTTGCTATGGCCAAAACTTCTTGTACAGCTTCATCACTCCACACACCTCCAGTTGGATTTGATGGTGAATTGATAATTATTCCCTTTGTTTTAGATGTTAGTTTATTTGCTAAATCCTCAAAATCAGGTTCAAATTGTTTTGAAGAATCCGTATTTACAAAAATAGGTTTTGCTCCAGTAACAGACACAAAGTCAGGAAATGAAACCCAATAAGGTGCAAAAATTATTACTTCATCTCCAGATTGAAATAAAACTTGGCATGCATTATATAGAGAATGTTTTCCGCCACATGATACAATAATTTCTTTGGGATCATAATTTAAATTATTATCACGTTTCATTTTCATAGCGGCAGCCTGACGTAAATCCATCATTCCAGCACCAGGAGTATAACGAGTAAATCCATCTTCCATTGCTTTGATTGCAGCATTTTGGATGTTTTTTGGGGTAGAAAAATCTGGCTCACCAACACTAAGATTGATAACATCAACACCTTTTGCACGCAATTCAGCTGCTTTGGATGTCATGGCCAGAGTGGCCGATGGCTGTATTCGATTTATTCTTTCTGCAAACACTAAAATATCTTTATAGAATTAGGCGATAACTTACACAAATTAACTACTCATAGAATCTAAGAATTCACGGTTACTTTTGGTTCGACCAATTCTGTCTAGCAAGAATTCCATAGACTCTATTGTAGTCATCTCAGCCATAAGTTTTCTGAGAATCCAAATTCTGCTTAGATCTTTACGACCTATCAGTTTATCCTCTCTTCTGGTACCTGATTTTTGCAAATCAATAGCAGGGTAAATTCGTCGATTACTCAAGTTCCGATCAAGGACAAGCTCCATATTACCGGTTCCCTTAAACTCTTCAAAAATAACTTCATCCATTCGACTACCTGTATCTACTAGGGCCGTAGCGATAATAGTTAAGCTTCCACCAAATTCAACATTACGTGCTGCACCAAAAAATCGCTTG
>JABHHG010000039.1 GCA_018671635.1 Fidelibacterota bacterium
ATTATTTATGAATACTCAACGCGAAAAACAAATGGATATTTTTTTAAACTCCTGGTTTTCAGAAAAATCAATTACTGCTCGAAATGCAGCCGTTGAAAGTTTGAAGAAGCGTTAAAAGGGGAAAGTCAATTTTAGTTGAAGGTCATTCGAACCATTGGTAATTACTTGCGATTGAATAGGTGTGGATGACCCCATCTTTTCCAAATACATAACATCAATTACCGAGATTACACGATTCACCAACAAGCCTGCAATTGCAAAGTTGGCATACTTATCCCAATTGGCCGATGAAATTCGCATGTCTTTGTACGACTTACGGTTAGAATCATTATCCCATTGCCAATCAAAATCACCATTTTCAGGATACATGGTATGTCCATATTCACGAATCAAACCCCCGTTTAAATCTGTTTCTAACTCTAATGAACGTTGTCTTGCCTTTGCACTATTATACGCATTTAAATCATCATAATAACCAATATCGACAGCAAACAAATAGTCAGTATGATTCCAATTTACCCCTGCATGTTCACTGGCAAATGCACGATAATCAGATTCATAATTTTTACTCAAATTTTTACCATTAAAAACAGTGAGCCATAGAATAATATCAGCGGCTATTAATTTTTGCCCACGACTACTTTCATTCAGTGACAACTCACCCCAACCCGGAAATACCAGGGACTTGGTTCGTGAGCCCGAAAAGGCCATACTAAACATGAGTATTACAATTATAAATTTCTTATTCATTTTTCTGTGAAGTTCCTCTACCCAAAAATACCAATATTATGAGAATATTTAGCCACGCAAATATATCACCAAATTTAGTGTAAAAAGTCAACTCAGAATTTGGTACAATACTGGCCTGAATTACATCTGCCTGATTTAAGTGAGTTTGATGCCGAATGTTCCCGCTGGCATCCACAATTTGTGATATGCCTGTATTCGCACAGCGTAAAATAGGTCGCCTAAACTCAATGGCTCTAAACACCGTTTGTCGCGCATGTTGCTGCGGTTCTGGGGGATTTTCATACCATCCATCATTTACCACATAAAAGAGCACTTCTGCGCCCTCAAGTACAAACTTACGGTTTAACTGAGGGAAAGTAGATTCCAAACAAACCATTCCGCCAAATTTATGTCCGTTATAATCAAAAAGGGTATATTCATCACCATGCTCAAAATTAGCCTGTCCCAAATTCAACTTTTTCAAACTGGGAAAAATTGACGATAAAGGTATATACTCACCCATGGGCACCAAATGAATTTTATCATACACATTTTCCACCGTATCTGCTTTAATATGGGCAATAGAATTATAATATAGATACTGTGTATCACTATCTTTTTTATATACGGGCAAACCCGTTAACAATTCAGAATTTGTGATGCCTAATAGTCGTTGAATTTGTGTGAGATACCGCCCTCCATTTTGTAAGAGGTAAGACATAGTTGAAGTCTCTGGCCAAATAACCAATCTATCTTTCACATAATTATCTGAGAATGATAATTTAAGCAGATTATTTATATTTTGAGGTGTTGCGCCTTGGCGCCTTTTTTCTGAAAGATGTACATTTGGCTGAACAATGGTTACATCAATAGAATCTTGTGAAATGGTGGTGTTCACCGGCATAATAATGAGACCCGTAATCCATGGTAAACAAAAGATAGTGAGCCATGAGAATGCAGATTTTTTATTTTTATCACAATACCATTCATATCCCAATAAATTTAGGAGGATAATCCAAAATGAAATACCATAAATTCCTGTATATTCTGCAATTTGAATGAGTGTGAGAAAATCGATTTGCGTATTGGCCAATGAAATCCATGGATTCGCCAACGCACCAAATGACCGAATAAATTCGATAGAAACCCAAATAAATGGGAGCAGTAAATAACTAAATTGTCCCACTCTACGCTTTATGAAATAATAGGCAAGTACAATCAAAATGGTATTTATTGAAAAGAGGATTACGGCAGAGAACATTGATATTATTCCGATGGTCAAATTGGTGCCTAAGTTTTGGGCGATCCAAAAAATGATGGTAAGATTATAGAAAAATCCCCACGTAAACCCCAGTTTAAGATGGTCTTTAAATGAGCATACATTTTGGATTCCAATAATAAATGGAATAAGGGAGAACCATGCTAGCCAACCGAGTCCAAGCGGTTGTTGCGCAAGACCGGTAAGAATTGCGGATAAAATAATCATTATTAATTGAGGCATATTACTTTGAGTCTAAAAATTCTTGAAGAAAAATGGCGGCGGCAGTTTTGTCAATTTCGCCTTTGTTATGACCGGTTTTCACACCCTTTAATTTGAGAGTATTCTGTGCTGAAACAGAGCTCAATCGTTCATCAATCTTATGAATGGGGACTGTCAACTTTGAAGTTAATTCTTCGATAATAAGTTGAACTTTTTCAGTCTGTTGCGAAATTCTATTCTTCAGCGTCAACGGGAGGCCTACAACTAAAGCCTCTACCTCCTGTTCCAAAATTAACTTTTTGATTTCACGCATATAATCAGGGGTAATCTTTCTATCAATAACCGAATGGGGAGATGCAATAATATGCATGGGGTCAGATAATGCCACCCCAATTCTACGATCTCCAACATCTAAGGCAAGAAGTCTGCCCAATTATTTAATCCATTCTTGCTGTAAAACTTCTCGAATAATTTTTCCCGGTTTGAAATGAACTTTTCTACGGGGAGGTACATATACTTCCTCATTGGTTCGTGGATTTCGCGCTCTTGGTTTTGCCTTAGTAGGCTTCACCTCAAAAACGCCAAAGTTACGTAACTCAATTCGAATGTTACTTTGGTCCTCAGTGAGCATTCCGCACATGGTTTCTAAAACTGAATCCACAGCTAATTTCATATCATTATGCGACAAATTTAATTTTTCAGATGTTCTTCTAATGATATCTTCCCGTGTAAATGTTAATGTATTCATACTTATATCCTTTCTATATCAATTACATTTGGGATCTTCTGAATTTGTTTTTTTAGGCGTGCTAATTGACGTGTATCCCTTGTCTCTAAAATGAGGATACAAGAGCCCATTCCTTCTTCTGAACGCATATCAATACTTTTAATGTTCATACTCATTGCCGCAATACTTTCCGTAATATCTCGGAGAATATTTTTTCTATCTTCAGTAATAATTTTCATTCGAACAATAAAGGATGTTTTGGCTGCCACTTCCCATTCTACATTGATAAATCTATCTTCATTCTGTAGAGATGGTAAATTATTACACGTATTTCGATGGATGGTTACTCCCCGACCTCGAGTGATATAACCCAAAATGGCATCCCCCGGGATTGGGCTACAACATTTTGCAAAGACAATAAGCGTATTTGAGACACCATCAACCTTTACCCCTTTTGCAACACCCCGTGCACGATTGATAAACCGTTCAGTTAAAGAGGGGGAATCGAGTGCAGTTGGCTCACCATCCGACACATTTGGCTCGTACTTTTCTACTAACTCACGAACCGTAATTTGACCACTGGCAACCTCTGAATAAAGTTTATCTTCATTATTCAAACCCATGGTTTGGGGACGTGCTTTTAACTCATCTAAGATATATAATTTCTTTAACCGTCGAAGCGTTTTTTCAACAATCTCTTTCCCCAGCTGAATACTCTGTTCAAACTGTTCTTTTTTCACCCATCGTTTTATATGAGATTTAGCTTTACTACTTTGTACAAATTTTAGCCAGGCATAGCTGGGTGTTTGTGATTCTGAAGTTATAACTTCAATTGCATCCCCATTTTGCAACGGAGTATTTAACGGCACAATTTTACTATTTATTTTTGCACCAATACAATGGAGGCCTACTTGAGTATGCACACTAAATGCAAAATCTACAGGCGTTGATTCTGCCGGAAGTTGAACCACATCTCCTTGCGGAGTAAACACAAAAATTTCATTCTGGAATAAGTCAACTTTAAGGAGTTTTAAAAATTCATCAGGATTACTATCTTCAGTTTGTAGAATTTCAACCAATTCCCTCAACCATGAAATGTGCTTATCAATTTCTTTTACTGCAGTGGCCTCATTCCCAGATTCTTTATAAATCCAATGGGCGGCAACCCCCACTTCAGCCAACCGATCCATTTCTTTGGTTCTGATTTGGACCTCAACCATTTTCCCATGCTTACCAAAAACAGTGGTATGTATAGATTGATATCCATTACTTTTAGGTGTGGCTACATAATCTTTAAATCGTTCTTGAAGGGGCGTATAAAGTTGATGTACACTTCCTAATACCGCATAACATTCAGAAATTTTATCTACAATTATTCGAATAGCAAAAAGATCAAAGAGTTCTTCAAACTTTTTGTTTCGACGTTTCATTTTACCATAGATTGAATAGAAATGTTTTGCCCGACCAAAAACTTCAGCTTCAATTTGATAATTTTTTAACTCTTCAATTACTGGTGCTGAAAACTCTTTAATATATGATTCACGCTGTTTCTTTGTGGCTTTAATATTTTTTTCAAGTTTGTAAAATTCATCAGGATCCAATACTTGGAGGATGAGGTCTTCTAATTCCATCTTCAATTTATTCATGCCTAATCGATGAGCAAGGGGGGCATATACATCACGGGTTTCAATGGCAATGCGTCTTTGCTTGATTAACGGAAGGTGATTGATTGTTGACATATTATGAAGACGATCTGCAAATTTAATAATTATTACACGAAGATCTTTGGCTACAGAAAGAAACATCTTCATAAAGTTTTCAGCTTGCTTTTCTTGACGGCTGTGAAATTTAATCCCAGAAAGTTTTGAAACACCTTCAACTAAGTATGCTATATCTTCATTAAATTCACTTACGATAAGTTCACGCGTAACATCTGTATCTTCTATGGTATCATGTAATAGGCCTGCAATAATGGTATCAACATCCATATTCCATTCTGCTAGAATTGTACCCACTGAAGCACAATGGGTAAAATAGGGTTCTCCTGAACGCCGCTTCTGTTCCTTATGAGCTTCACTTCCGAATTGGTAGGCCTTCCAAAGAAGGTTGAATGTTGTGGAATCTTCTTCTGTGTTTAAATGTAGATTATCTATAATCTGGTTGAATCCTTTTGGGTATCCGTTAGAAGATTTTCCAACGAAATTCTTGAGTGCATTCAGAACCATAATTTATAGAGGCACTTCTACTCCGGGATAATCGGAATGAATTTTATCTTCATTTTCAAAACGAGCATATTTATCAATAAAGGTAACATTAACGGTGCCAGTTGGACCATTACGATGTTTTGAAATAATAATTTCACCACGGCCATAATCTTCTTCATCTTTAGAATAAACATGTTTACGATAGACAAACATTATCACATCTGCATCTTGCTCGATGGCACCACTTTCACGAAGATCAGACATGATGGGGCGATGATCCGTTCGAGATTCAACGGCTCGAGATAGCTGAGAAAGTACCACAATGGGCACATTTAATTCTTTTGCTAATGCTTTTAGGGAACGTGAGATGTAAGAAATTTCCTGTTGGCGACTCTCGCTTTTGCTTCCTGCATTTAATAATTGGAGGTAATCCACGTAAAAAATATCGATATTTTTTTCTACTTTTAACTGACGTGCTTTCGCCCGCAGTTCCATAATATTGAGTCCAGCGGAATCATCAATATAAATATGAGCTTCAGATAAAGCATTCGCCGCTTGAGATAACTTTCTCCACTCACTTTTAGGTAATCTTCCAGTTCGTACTAAATGGCTATCAATCCGTGCTTCAGCAGTAATTAACCGTTCCGCAAGTTGTTGATTTGACATTTCTAAACTAAATACTCCAACTTTATGTCCATAATCAACGGCCGCATTTCTAGCCAGAGATAATGCCAATGCTGTTTTTCCCATAGAAGGTCGCCCAGCTAAAATTATTAAATCAGAATTTTGGAATCCAGAAAGACGGTCATCCAAATCAAAAAATCCACTGGGAACACCCGTTAGTACACCTTGCTTTCGATTTCCCCAATTATCTAACACATCATGTAAAAGTGGTTCAACAGATGTAAAACTACCTCTATCTGCATGTTCAGATAATTTGAATAAAACCTGTTCAGCATTGTCTAAAATTTCTGTTGCTTCATCTCCACCTTCGTAAGCAGTGGTACTCATTTCTATTGCTGCAGAAATAATGGTACGGAGTATTGCTTTATCCTTTACAATTCGGGCATAATATTCAACATTTGCTGCCGATGGAGCTTCTGAAGATAATCCCGTAATGTAATAGGCGCCACCCACAGCATCCAACTGACTGGATTTTTTCAACTCCTCTAACATACTAATATTATCAATAGTATTATTATCCTCAAAGAGCTTCATCATATGAGTATAAATGGTGGCATGGGCAGGTTTATAAAAACTTTGTTCAGTTAGATGGTGCATGGCTTTGGGAACCGCCTCAACATCAATAAGCATACATCCCAACACGGCCTGTTCTGCTTCTACAGAATGGGGGGGTAAGCGGAGTTGATTTTCTTTTTTTTCTGCCATAATCTAATTTAAATAATTGTCTCTAATTTTTTTAAAATCTTCCCATGTGGGTTGTTTTAATGTTGGATTTTTCAAGATGGCTTCTGGGTGATAAGTTACCAATAAATCAATGCCTTCAAAGTCATGAACTTTTCTATTTAACGCTGAAATTGACTCATCTATATTAAGTAGTTTATTACCCGCATTTTCACCCAATGCTACAATTAACTCTGGATTAATAATTTGCAACTGTTGTTTAAAGTGAGATTCACAGATTTTAATTTCTGACGATTTATCGTTACTATTCTTTGAAGGTAAATATTTTAGAATATTTGAAATATATACATCCTCGCGAGATAGTTTGATAGCGGATAAAATTTTATCAAACAACTGCCCCGATTCACCGGTTAAAGAATTACTTTTTTCATCATCCAAAGTGCCTTTTGACTCCGCAATAAATACAATTTTCGAGTTGGCATTTCCCACCCCAAAATTGAAGTCAGACGGGGATTCACCCAATGAACAATTTTCACATTCCTTAATAAGATGATAAAAGGCGGTAAGTTCACTACCGCCTTTTATTGTACTGATTTTATTTTTAACTGAATCTATGGATGATAAATATAAATTTTCACCATAGATATCTTGATATTGGTCTACATAACGATTCCGTAAGACAGAATCATTTTTCATCAGACTCAGCATCGCTATGACGCCATTCTAACTCACCATTTAATAATTCAGTTAATGACTCAACCATTGGCTTTTCTAAAACTTCCAAGTCTTCTTCAATCACTTCAATATCTTCTGTATCTTCAATATTCTCTAGCGCTTCAAGATCTAACTTACGTGAATCAATAATTTGTCGAGCTCTTCTTGCAGAAATGATTACATCCGTATATACATCTTCACTTTGCTTGAAAAGTTCACTCATTGAAATTGCTTTAATTTTCATTAAATATTCTCCTTTATGGCATTTTCTACAGCTACTATTGCTTCTTTTAAATCATCATTTACAAAACTACTATCAAAACGGTCAATAAATTCCATTTCCTTTTCAAACCGTTTTAATCTATTTTTAATTTGAGTGGTTTGCTCATTACCTCTTTTTAATAATCTCTCTTCCAAAACTAATTTCTTTTCAGGGATGTCAAAACCCGGAGGTTCAATAAAAATTGAGAATGTATTTTCAGGATATTCTTCCATGATACTAAAACCACCTTTTACATCAATGTCTAATATCATGATTTCATTTTCATCAATAACATCTTCTAGTTGACCAGCAAGCGTACCATACTTATTCCCATGGACCCATTCCCATTCTAAAAAATCACCAAATTTTGCCATATGGTCAAATTTTTGGTTGCTCATAAAAATATAATCTTTGCCATCTACTTCATTCTCTCTTGGTGGTCGCGTAGTGGCAGAAATTGAAAACTTCCAATTTTTATTTCGCCTTAACAATTCTTTGCAGATTGTAGTCTTTCCTGTGCCAGAAGGTGCAGAAAGCACTATTAAATTTTTACTCATATTATATTTTGTACCTGTTCTCTCATTTTTTCTAATTCATCTTTGACAGAAACGACAAGATGGCTTACTTCAATTTGATCTGTTTTTGAACCGATAGTATTTACCTCTCGACCCATTTCTTGAAGCATAAAATTCATTTTTCGTCCTGCATATTCTATATCATCAAAATAGGTATTATAAAGCTGTATATGACTTCCCAGTCTAACAATTTCTTCTGAAATATCTTTTTTCTCAGCAATAATGGCAACTTCTTGAAGCAACCGTTGTTCATCTAAAGATACATCTTCAATAAGCTCTGTAATACGCTGCTTATATCTTTTGAAATCCTCACCCCTATGTTCTGATGATTTTAATTCAATTTGTGAAACATAAGTTTCAACATTTTTCAATCTTGTTTCCAAATCTTTTTTTAAATTATTTCCTTCTGCATTTCTAATTTTATCAAGTTGCGCTATGGCATCCTTAACAGCATTAAAAAATGTTTCTTTCAATTCTTCAGTAAAATCATCTTTTTCATCAGGACTATAAATTTCTTGCAATTTCATCAGTTGATCTACAGTCACAGAAATATCTGTATTTAGTTCAGTTTGAATTACTTCTGCAACTTTAACATACTCACGAATTTTTTCCATGTTCAGTGTCAATCCTGACTTAGCACTCTCATGATAATCGATAGAACACATAAGTGTTACACGTCCCCGAACACAATTTTTCTTTATCAGCTTTGATAACTCATCGTCAAAAGCATTTAATGCTCTTGGTGTCTTGGGAAAAAAATCCAAATATCGACTATTCACAGACTTAATCTCTACTGAGATGTCCATATTGTTGGAGGCACAAATTGCCTTACCATAGCCTGTCATACTTTTTATCATTAATTTATCTCTAATTCTGGGGGTGAAATTTAACTTTTATTAAACCATTTTTCAAACGTCAATAGTAAGAATTATTTTAGGTATAATTCAAGAGAAATTAAGGACTTAGTCTTTTTGATGCAGATAAAACTTTTTCTACAAGTAGTTTGACTGTGAATTGCTGTGTGGGTTTGAATGGATGTAAACTATCAGAAGGTAAGACGGCAATCTCTAATTCAATAAAATTTAATTTTACGCCTGCTCCCAAAGTGAATCCACCATTACCCGCATAACCTCCTCTTAAATTTAAATTTTCATGGATATTAAAACTTACTCCAATATTGCTATTAAATTCACTACTATTTAATATTCCATCCAAAAAAATAGTAGTATTTTTAAATTTTGAATTCACAATTAATTCTAAAAAAGGTTGATATACTTCTTTACGATTAGTACTCCACCTTTTACTGGATATGGCATCATGAATAAATAATAAAAATTGGGTATTCTTATAGTGCATTTTTTTACTAATTGAAAATCCTGCTGAATATGCAGATTCTTCGTACAATGATGTAAACGAAAAGGTGGGCCAAATTTCTAATTTTGAAGTACTTATTTGGACTGGATATGTAAAGCTAATTGAACGATAGCTAAATGACGTAATTCGAGTGTAATCGATCTCATCTGAACTTGGCATCCCATCACCATTATCGCTCCACGCATCTATAGTATTATCTAAATTGGAGACTCCAAAATAAGATAAATAATAGGACTTATTTTCTGTATCGAACACTATTGAGTTTTCTTCAAGAATATTATCTTTTGAGACTGAATATGAAAATTGAACCGATGATTGCTCACTATTTTCAAAGGAGTTGATACCACCTAATGCACTTGATTTAGCATCAAATGGTCTAACTAATACTGGAGAGGGATTTTGAATCCAGGCTGAGAAGCCAACACTCAATAAGAGCATATATTGAATTAATTTATACACCATGCTTCTTTTTCAGCTCATCCAATTTTGCCAATGCATCCAGTGGAGTCATGGCATTAATATCAAGTTCATTCAACTCAATTTGAAGTTTATCATTATTGTTTGTAAAAATATCAATTTGCTCAATAATTGGCATGGATTCTGATGCTTCCAATTCAGAACGTTCACTGGAAGATAATGTTTTAAGTAAGTCATGGGCGCGTACCACTACAGATTTGGGTAGCCCTGCCATTTCCGCTACATGTACACCATAGGAACGGTCGGCTCCACCCTCAATTATTTTTCGTAGAAAAATAATTCTATCACCAAATTCTTTAACCGCCACATTCAAATTAAACGCTCGAGGTAAATCAGTGGCTAATTCCACGAGTTCATGATAATGTGTGGCAAAAAGCGTCTTAGCTTGAACATTTTTTTCATGATGCAAATATTCAGTAACTGCCCACGCAATCGATAGTCCATCATATGTTGAGGTACCTCGACCAATTTCATCTAAAATTATTAAACTCTTTGGGGTAGCATTATTTAAAATATTTGCCGTCTCGTTCATTTCAACCAAAAATGTTGATTCGCCGCCAGCAAGATTATCGCTGGCTCCCACTCGTGTAAACAATTTGTCAATGACTCCTATTGTAGCCTTTGAAGCAGGTACAAATGAGCCTACTTGTGCCATGAGTACGATAAGACCTGTTTGACGAAGGTAGGTACTTTTCCCAGCCATATTTGGACCTGTAATTATCGCGATTTGCTTCTTGCTACAATTAAGAATGATGTCATTGGGGATAAAATCTTCTCCCGTAGGCAATAACGTTTCAACCACTGGATGACGAGCATTTTCTAAAATCAACTTTGATGAGCCTAATATAGTAGGACAAATATAATTATTTTCTTTTGCTAAATATGCCAATGATGAGGCAATATCAATTTTTGAAATAACCAATGCATTAAATTGAATATCTCGAGCGGATGCAAGTATATCGATGCAAAGATTCTCAAAAATTTCACTTTCAATTTCTACAATTTTTTCACTGGCAGATAGTATTTTATCTTCATACTCTTTTAACTCTGATGTGAAAAAACGCTCTGCGTTTGTTAAAGTTTGTTTGCGGATATAATGCTCTGGCACTTTATCGATATGAACTTTTGTAACTTCAATATAGTAACCAAATACCCTATTATATCCAACTTTTAAACTGGGAATTCCCGTACTATTTTGTTCATCAATTTGCATTTTTACCAACCATTCATTTGCATTGGTTGATAATTGTCTTAACTCGTCTAATTCAGATGAATATCCATCATTAATTACGCCACCTTTTTGTAGGCTAATAGGTGCTTCTTCTTTTAAAATTTCATTAATTTTATCAACAATTATTGACGTATTTATTGAGGATATAATTAGTTTATTTAAATGGGAAACATCTTTTTTTAATATTTGTTTTAATTCAGGTATTTTTGATAGTGAAGCTCCCAAATTGACTACATCCCGAGGTGTTGCCTTTAAGGTAGATAATCGAGCTAAAACACGGTCAATATCTGACACTTCTCTCAATAAGTCCCTGACAGACTCTAATAGGTCTGGAGTATCATAAAACTCTTGAACGCGATTCAAGCGTGTTTTAATTTTCTTTACATCAGTGAGTGGTCTGCGAAGCCATGATTTCAACAAACGACTACCAGATGGAGTTGCAGTTTTGTCCATTACACCAATAAGTGAACCATGAATCCCTTGTGTAGCCAATGATGAGAATACTTCTAAATTTCTTACGGTAAACGGATCTAAGCCCATTGCACTTTCATCCTGAATGAATGAAATGGATGTAATATGTTTTATCCGATTTTGAAAATTTTGCCCCACATAATTAAGCGCGGCTCCTGCGGCACAAATCCCTGCATTTAATGCTTCAATCCCAAACCCTTTGAGAGAATTTGTTTTAAAATGATCCGTTAGAATATCATATCCAGTATCTTTATCTACAACCCAATCCGGAAATGTTGATAAGAAAATTTGACTGTCCTTTAGTCGGCTTTTGCAAAGATTCTCTTGGCCCTCAGAAACCAATATTTCTTTCACATGAAATTGTTGAATTACATTTTTGAACCCTGATATTGGCCATTCACCACAAAGGAATTCACCTGTAGAATGATCTAAAATTGATATTCCCACAATTTCTTTTTGGAAGACAATGGCAGCTAAATAATTATTTTCTCGGCCATCTAAGTACTTTTCAGATAGTGCAGTCCCTGGAGATAGAACCTCCACTACTTCACGCTTAACAATCCCTATTGCCTTCTTTGGATTTTCAACCTGTTCGCAAATGGCAACTCGATGACCCGCTTTCAGAAGTTTATGCAAATGCTGTTCTAAAGAATGATATGGAAACCCAGCTAAGGGAATTGTTGAGGCCGCGCCATTGGAACGCTTCGTTAAGGTAATACTTAAAATTTCAGAGGTCAGTACAGCATCCTCATCAAAGGTTTCATAGAAATCACCCATTCTAAATAACATAATCGAATCAGGGTGCAATTTCTTTGCCTCCCAAAACTGCTTCATTACAGGCGTTGGACCTTTACTTTTTACCACAGCTATACCAATTTCCGACTATTACCATCACGGTAAGTAATTTTTTGCTTATCAAAATATTCTAAAAGGGGCACTGCATATTTTCGACTGGTGTCGGCTAAGTCTTTAAATTGTGACACTGAAAGTTCTGAATCATTATCAAAAAATTTAACCACTCTTTCTCGTAAAGAAAAAAAATTGGTGCGCGTAAACATAAGACTCTCATCTAATCTCAATACATCTCCACGTTGTTCTGCAATATTCAAAAGGAGCAAAACCTTTTCCTTATCGGCTCCCAATTTATTTGCCAATTCATCATATCGTGAAGACGTAAATCCCTCACCATTCAATATATTGATCAAACTTTGAAGTAATTTATTTTCAATATCTGATAATTCAATCGAAAATTCATACATGGCCCATTTGTCATTAATATTTTTTATTTTATTCTCTTCAGCTAACTTAAGTAAAAGATAATCACAAAAATAGTCATCTGCTTTTAAAAACTGTCTTACTTCTTCTTTTTGAGCACCCGATTTATATGGATTTTTTTTATGATAATTTCCTAAGAAACTTACTAAACTATTGGTCAAAGTAATAATTTGATCCGTTGTTACTAACCATGTTGAAGTCTTATGTTTTATCCACCATAATCTACTATCTTCAGAGACGATACTTTCAATTTTTTCAGCAGAAAGTCCTAACCTTAAACCTAATTCTGATTTTGTGATGGGTTTTCCAGCTAGACTTTCAATTCGGTAGCGAAATTTTTCATCATCATTGAGATTATACAAATGTGTTATTTTTTCCTTATTCTCTTTCCATTTTCCAAATAACTCAGTCTCAATAACTTCACCTCCACCAATCGTAACTACGGGCGAATATAATCGGATAATAAATTTATCGCCTAATGCAGAAACCAAGGGAGTTTCAAGTTTGAAAATTACGGAGCCATCATCACCCGGTTCTATAGATTTTCTATCAGGCAATGCCACACGTGCCATTACTTCTTGGGTGCCCAAATGGATTCTTACGCGTTGATTCTGAGTGATTGGATGTTTAGACGAGCTGAGTAAACTCACTCTTGTACCTAATGTAGAATGGTTTTGAAAATGATTTGGAGTGGTAATTTGGCAACCTCTCGCTAATTCATCCGCTTCAATACCCTGTAAATTAATGGCGGCTCGAGCCCCAAGCTGAACAGAATCAACTGAACAATCATGGGATTGAATCCCCCTAATTTTGGCTTTTTTCTGCCCCGGCAGTATTTCTATGCTATCTCCAATTTTAGCTTCACCAGATGAAACCGTTCCAGTAACTACCGTACCAAAACCCTTAATTGTAAATACGCGATCTACGGGGAGGCGAAAAATTCCGCGGGATATTTTTTTGGGTACACTTTCAGCCATTTGAATTAATTCACTTTTTAGGGCATCAATTCCAATATTGTTTAATGCTGAAACTTTATGAATAGGCGCCCCTTCTAAGAAGGAACCCTCTACCAATTCCTGAATATCTAACTCAACTAACTCAAGCCAGTCTGCATCTGCTAAATCGACTTTGTTGATAGCAATAGCACCGATTTTAATATCTAATAATTTGAGGATTTCAAAATGCTCTCGGGTTTGTGGCATGACCCCATCGTCTGCAGCAACCACTAATAATACCGCATCAATTCCACTCACTCCAGCCATCATGTTTTTTACAAATTTTTCATGCCCCGGAACATCAATGAGTGTGATTGCTTCTGTGAGAAAAGCGAAGCCAATATCGATGGTCATTCCACGCTTTACTTCTTCTTCATGGCGCTCAGTACTTATACCCGTGATAGCTTTTACCAATGTGGTTTTACCATGATCAATATGCCCTGAAAGGCCAATGACTATTTGCCTCACCGAAGTACCTCATTGAATGTTTCAATGCAAACTTGAGTTAAATCAGAAGGGATTGCTTTTAAATCAATTCTAAATTCATTAGCATGGATATATCCTAAAATGGGGAGAGATGACATTCTAAATAATGCAGATAATTCCGCTGGTTTTAATGAGGATGATGAAAAGGTAATCGCCATACTGGGAATTTTTTCTGTTGGCAATGAGCCACTTCCCGCCTCAACTTTAGATTCAACTAATTTAATTTGATGTTTTTCAATATGAGATTTTTCTACTTTTGCTAAAATAGATTTTCCCATTTTTACTAAATCAGATCTATCTCTACTAAGTAACTGCACCGCCAAATTATTCGTAGTTATATCTTTTGGCGATGAATATGTTCTCAACACTTTTTCTAATATTGCAAATGTCAGCTTATCACATCTAAGAGCACGGTATAATCCGTTTTGATGCATTTTCTTTAAGAGGCTTTTCTTTCCACAAATTATTCCAGCTTGCGGACCACCCAATAATTTATCTCCACTAAAACATACGGCATGTACACCTGCCTTTAAATAGGATGAAACTGTTGCTCTTGATGGCATATCAGAATTAGAAAAGTCTGCAATGGCCCCACTACCCAAATCTACTAGAAGAGGAACTCGCTTTCGCTTTGCTAGTGCAGATAGTTCTGTTAATTCAACATCTTTTGTGAAACCAATAACCTTATAATTACTAGTATGCGCCACCAGTATTGCACCCGTATTTTTGTTGATGGCCGATTCATAGTCCTTTAGATGCGTTTTGTTGGTCGCACCTACCTCAACCATGTTACAAGCTGATTTTTCGATTACATCAGGGATTCTAAATGAACCACCGATTTCAATTTGCTGGCCACGACTAATAATTACATCTTTTCCCTCAGCAACTGAATTCAACATGAGTAAAACCGCTGCAGCATTATTATTTACAATCAATGAAGATTCAGATGACGTGAGTGAATTAATCAGGGTTTCAACATGATGATTACGCTCTCCACGTTTTCCAGAATTTACTTGTAATTCAATATTTGTATAAGGGTATATCGATTCTATGGATTGCTGTAAAACTTCCTTTGAAATTGGTGCACGGCCAAGACCAGTGTGTAGAACAATTCCAGTTCCATTTATTACTGGCTTTAAGTTTGGCTGACAAAGTTGAGTTAATTCTGTTTCAGCGGCAACATATACGGAATTTTGTATATCTATTAATTTTTCTCCAGAAAGGATGTGTTCTCTCTGTAATTGAATAATGGATCGAATCGTTTTAA
>JABHHG010000037.1 GCA_018671635.1 Fidelibacterota bacterium
CCATTTAAGCCGGAGCATTATCGATATTAAAAATAGTCATCAAGAATATAATACTACCATAAAAAGAAGAGTTGGGCAAACTCTTCTTTTTGTATTACTAATATTTTGTGGATGTAACATAAAAATTCCTGAAAAATGGGAGGCGCCTCAATGGAACCTTCCATTAACCATGCCCCTTATTGATCAAATCATGGGATTTGAAGGCCTTCTCCAAGGGGATGTCCTAACTGTAGATACCACTACATCTCAAATTCAAATTGAATTTCCAGGTGAATTAGATCCACAAGGCATACCAGATGAAATTTTTAATGTTATCATGGATCCTAATGCAATTTCGCCACCTTCAATGGATAATCTGGGCAGTTCGATCAAATTGGATGAGATTATATCAGCTTTACCGTCGATTGAGTTTGATATCCCGTTAGATTTACCTATTAGTTTAGATGGTTTGGGAGATTGTTTCCCTATTAAGTTATTAGATGGAATTGTTATTCCTCCAATTTCTGAATCAATAGATTTCCCCATCCCTGAAGTATCTTCAATAATTGATTTACTATCAATTCGTTTTATTGGTGGACACTGGATTATGAGAGTTGAAAATAATTTCCCATTTAAATTAGATGTAAATTTTGAAATAGAAAATAATGGAATTAGTCTGTATGAGACATCTTTATTAGAAGACATATTTCCATATTCTGACCCCATTAGTGACACTCTGCTTATAACTGATACTGATTCAACTTCTGCAAATATCTACCTTAATGATAATCTTAATTATTCAGCGTCTATAGTGATTGGGACAGAACAATCAGGGACTGATTGTTCTGTCCCAAACCTTGAATCCTCTACACCTTTACTGTATATTTGTGGAGATGATATATCTAATCCATATGCAGCAAGTGATTGCAATGGAGAAATCTGTGATTGTAATGCAATTTACTATTGTAGTGGTAATCCTGAGCCGAATAATACCTATATTGATTCTGATTGCACAATTGGAACAAATATCAATTTTTTACCCGCTGATTGTAACTCCAATTGTGGATTAGGAGATTTTTTAGAAGGGTGGATAATTGCAGATGTAGCAGAGGTAACACCGGAGCTTAAATTAACTTTTGTAAATAGCTTTACAAAAATTGCTAGTATAGATGCTCATTTTAATGGAATTGATACTTCTATTCAAATAACCCAATCCCTTCCAGGTTTCTCGGCTTTCACGATTAAGGGTGCTAAGATTGGTGAAAGTACTCCAGATTTCCCTAATCAATTAAAGATTGAGATTACAAATCGTTTATTTGCAGATTTTATTGTAGATTTTAATTTTAATAGTTTTTATGATGATGATGATAATTATTTAGTCGAGCATATTATTGTTGAACCTAAAACATCTGACACCACCATAGTTAATTTTAGTGATTATCTTATTAAAAATGGCTCTAACGCTGATCTAGGTATTGATTCCATGAAGTTTAACATTCAAATATCTGTTAAAGAGGAAGATATTACGTTAGTTGCAAATGAGGCCCATGAAATTGAAATAGTCTCACCGGCTTTTGATAAAGTATCTATGTCTAATTTAAGGTTAGCATATATTAGTGCGATTGCGGACAGTTTAGATTTTGCACCTTCAGAAAGCACACCTATTGAAGATATGCCCACAGGATTTGAAGGATTTGAGCTTTTTGATATTCAGATGGTCATTGATTTATATAATCAAATTGGAATTCCAGTGATTTTAGATTTTGAGATTTCTGGTGAAAAAACTGGAGCTTCTATTGATCCGGTAAAATTAGCCGCTAATATCAATACGCCCACTTCGATAGGCGATTGCATGTACGAAACGGGGGATACTGCCAGAACCATAATTTTCATTAACCGTCTTGAGCAGGTAACGTATTATTACTGTGGGACAGATACAACTAAGTTATTAGAAGGTCCTGGAATTGTTAATCCTGTAAGGCTTAATTATGAGGAGGAAGGGTTATCCAGTTTTATCGACTTAATGAATTTTGCTCCTGAAAAAATGGAGATGAATGCGTTAGCGGTGATTGATGGTGTTGGAAAACTGGCTCCTGCCACAAATATCTGGGGTACATTTGAAATGATCGCCCCATTGGGGTTCATATTTAGAAAAGATTTAACCTTTATGCCAGATGCGAATATGACCACTTTAAAGCCTTTTGATAGAAGTACTGCTGATCAAATTGATACAGCTATTGTAAGTGCACTGCTAAATGTAGAAATTGAGAATAGTTCTCCCATTGGAGGAGATATGTCGTTACTCATTTCTGATTCAACATATTTCCCCTTATACTTGGACAGTTTAGTGGAGGGTAACCCACAATATGATTCTCTGTTAAGTGTTTTTAATGATTCGCTTGAAACTGATATAGCTTATACTCAATACGAAATTTTAGAGTCTGATGACAATAAGGCATTGCGTATAGATTTCTTTGATGCAGATGACTCACTTCAATTTTGGATTGGGCGTCTTTTTGATCTTGAATTTGAAGGTCCAGATTCAGTTGATTTTAATACAGGATTTGTAAATCCACTTTATCCCAAAATAAATCTTAATTCTATGGAAATTGATACGATTAGAATGGGGTGGCTCACAGAAGATGACACACATTATATGGTTCCTATGATTACGTTTAGTAGTACGAACGGAACACCTCGCACATTTCAAACATCGAATTTTTTACATATGAAGTCGTTTATTACCATGACATTAGCTTCAAAGGGCCTACTGGGTGGCAGCTCTGAAGAAGATGATGAATAGTAAATTAATTGCAATAATTCTGTTTTTTACAATGGCCTTTGCACAATTGAGTCAAGATGCACGAATGCTCGCCCTCAACGGTGCATATACCACAGTGGCAAGAGGTTATCAGTGTGTTGGAGTGAATCCGGC
>JABHHG010000034.1 GCA_018671635.1 Fidelibacterota bacterium
CTTATGGTTTTGAAGAATTTATAGGTTCAAGAACGAATATTTGGTTTAATGGAGCCAATCAAGGCTTAAAAAAAAATAAAGTAATCCCTCATCGTGTGGTTGTTTTAATACCACCTAAAATATTGGCAGAAAAAGGTGGTAAAATACATGATAGAATTATCAGACGACTCAATACCGAAAAATATGAATTAGTACCCAAAAAGTATATGGATAAATTTGAAAGTGAAGTAAACACTCAAAGATTAACAACAGGAACAAACTCAATTCTTTGGGCAATAGAAAATTTTGATCGCGTTTTTATACATGGTTTTGACTTCTTTATTGATTCAAAAACTCATTATAATGATGGTAAAATCAAAAAATGGCTTATTGAAAATAGACTAATTAAAAAAGCTCAGAAGCATAATACTGCTAAGGAAAAACAATATATTGAAAAATTGATTTCTCAAGGTAAAATAATAAAATTAGTGGATATTATATCATGAATATTATCGCAATAATACCAGCCCGTGGGGGAAGTAAAGGTCTACCTCGAAAAAATGTACTATCATTTAATGGTGAGCCATTGGTTGTACATTCTATTAAGTATGCTCAAAATTGTGATTTAATAAATAAAGTTTATGTTTCTACGAATGATGATGAAATTTCTTCTATATCATCAAGTGCTAGTGCATCAATAATTCAACGACCATTAGAGTTTTCAGGAGATACAGCAACAACTGAATCTGCCATTATACATGCCATCTCAATGATGGATTCCAAGCCAGATATTATTGTTTTACTCCAAGCAACAAGTCCATTTCGCCCTAAAAATTCTTTAAAAGAAGCACTTGAGAAATTTATCAAAAATGATTTTGATTCCTTATTAAGTATTTCACCCACACATCGATTTTTCTGGTCTATAGATGGAAACGATAATATAAGTCCAAATTATGATTATTTAAATCGTTCACGACGACAAGATTTAAAAAGAATAGATACACAATTTGTTGAAAATGGATCTTTATATATTTTTACATATGCTCATTTTTTATCTGTCAAAAATAGGCTGGGTGGGAAAATTGGGTATATTGAATTTGCTGAAAAATATAGTCATGAGATTGATACTGAACTCGATTTTAAAATTTTAGAAGCGTTGGTGAAAAATGAATCCAATTAAAATTTTTGTAACCGGTGGAACTTTTGATAAAGAGTATAATGAGCTGAATGGTGAATTATACTTCAAAAAAACACATCTCCTAGAAATGCTGAAATTAGGACGAAGTCAACTTAAAGTAGATGTAGAAACCATCATGATGAAGGATAGCTTAGAAATGAATCCAAATGACCGTAATCACATCGTTTCTAAATGTATTGAATCATCTTCAAATAGAATACTAATAACACATGGCACTGATACCATGGTTGATACGGCAAAACTATTGGCAGAAAAGATCAATGCCAAAGCTATTGTGCTCACTGGCGCAATGATTCCATATAAATTTGGTAGTTCTGATGGATTATTCAATCTTGGCTCTGCCTTATCTTTTTTACAAATACTACCTCATGGAATTTATATCGCCATGAATGGCAATATTTTCGATTGGGATAATGTAAAAAAAAATAAGGAACTTGGACTTTTCAAACCCTTAAAAAATTAATGATATATCTATACACTATTCTAATTGGGTATCTTCTTGGCTGCTTTCAAGCGTCCTATTTCATATCTAAATATATTCATGGATTTGATATCAGAAATAAAGGCACTAGAAATGCAGGCGCATCTAATATGGTGGCAACACTCGGTTGGGAAACTGGTTTTTTCACAGCTACAATTGATGTTCTAAAGGCCTCCATTGCGGTTTGGATAATCGGATTTCTTTTCCATGAAAATTCTAATCTTCTATTCTTGAAATACCTTGCGGGATGCAGTGCAGTAATCGGACATATTTTCCCATTCTTCATGAATTTTAAAGGAGGAAAGGGATTAGCATCATTCATGGGACTCTTGTTTGGAATTAACCCAATAATGGGACTTTCTTGCATGGTATTTGTTATGGCTCTTACATTAGTAACCGACTATGTGGCACTAGCATCCATACTCGTGTATATTTTATTTCCAGTTTATGGGATTGCAAACCATCTATTCGAAATCAATGTTTTCTATCTAACTACAAGTTTGGGATTTTTGGGCGTATTCAAACATAGAATTAATATTAAAAATATGATTAATCATGAGGAATTAGGATTTTGGACAGTGGTGAAAGGGAAGCATAAACAAAAGCCTAATTACTTAATTTTAGATTTTGATAGCACGATTATCACAGTAGAAACTTTAGATGAATTAGCAAAAATTTCATTAATAGATGACCCAAATAAAGATAATAAAATTAACCAGATTTCATCTATCACTGAAAAAGCTATGAATGGTGATGTTCACTTTATGGATGCATTAAATGAACGAATCAAAATTTTAGAAGCCACTCAGACACATTTAGATATATTAAAAACCCAACTTCATAATAAACTATCTCCATCATTTAAAAGTATCAAACTATTTATCCGTGAAAATGCTGAAAATATCTATGTAGTTTCGGGTGGATTTACAGAACTCATATATCCAGCAGTAAAAGACTTTGGTATCCCCAAAGATCATATTTTTGCTAATGTATTTACCTTTGATGAAAGTGGATTAATCAATGGTGTTGACCCTTCACAGTTTCTGGCCCAAAAACCAGGGAAAATTGATGCAGTAAAAAGTCTAAATTTAAATGGTACTGTAATTGTCATTGGCGATGGATATACCGATTATCAAATTAAAAAAGCTGGACTTGCCCATCATTTTATTGCCTATACTGAATCGGTATCTCGCCCGAATGTAATAAAAAAAGGCGACATTATTGCCACCTCTTTTAATGAAGTTATAGGTTTTATAAATACCCTTAAGAAATAGTCAGTCCATCAAATTTTATCCACGGATAGATGCAATCACCAAAATTAATTCTCTCTTTACTAATATCAACAATATTATTCATCATACTGCAAATATTTCCGGAGATCATGGTTTCTGAAATGGGAAACTGTACTTCACCATTTTCAACATAATAGCTATTTTTTGCTACCCCAGAGAAATCTCCATTATCAGAAGGATTACCACCAGA
>JABHHG010000214.1 GCA_018671635.1 Fidelibacterota bacterium
AATATTTCATAATAAAATTTACCAATTATTAGTTAATTATCCAAATGAGGTAGGTCACTTATTCAATATCAATTTTATAAGGGAAAATCATAAGCGTACTCTCATCCATAAGACCTTCAATTGAGCGGAGATATTCCCAGTCATCTCGAATTTCTTTCGGAAGTAGTTCGCCTATTTGTTTTTCAACTTTTGCACCCAACATTACAGAAAATCCATTTTTAGATTTCATTTTTCGAGGGAATTCTACAATCTCAACCTCACCTTCAATGCTAGCACTATTTTTTGCCACCTCTATAGCCTCATGAAGCCCGCCAAATTTATCAACTAAGGTAAGCTCTAATTCACTAGCTTTTTTCCCCGTAAAAACACGACCCAAGGCCACAGCATCAAGATCATCTTCATCTGTTAGATTATGACGGCCTTCAATTACACGAGTTTTAAAACGGGTATAAACATCATCAATACTGGCCTGTAATCGTTTATATTCATCATCATTGATTAATCTTGCACTTGACATGAAATCAGAATTTTCACCAAACATTAAACTCTCTTGATTAATGCCAATACGTTTCTTTAATTGAGAAAAGTTAAAGCGAAGTCCAATTACACCAATAGAACCGGTAATAGTTGCCTCATCTGCTAGAATTGAATCTGCTTCACAGGCAATATAATATCCACCAGATGCCGCCACATCTGACATGGATGCAATAAATGGTTTAATATTTGATGTATCTGTTTTTGTGGTTTTGATGATTTCACTCCACATATGGTCGGATGCCAATGCTGAGCCACCACCACTATTAATCCGTAGAACAATCGCTTTAATGCTTTCATCTTCACGGGCAGATTTTATAGCTTCCATAATTGTTTTATCACCCATTATTGTTGAGCCTGCAGGGCCTGGGTTACTTTTTCCTGATTGAATACCACCCACAGCATAAATAACAGCTATTTTATCTCTTTCTTCAGGTACCCATTCATGTACATAATTATCTGAGCGATCGATGTCTACCCATTTTGTTATGTTATTCTTTTCATTATTAAGTTCTTTGATATAATCTTCAAACTCATCAGGGTACATGGTACCCGTCACAAGACCAGCATCAATGGCATTTTGTGTAATAATGTAAGGCCCATTATTAATAATATCCATCGTTTTGTCTGCATCCCAACCTCGGCCTTCTGAGATTCCATTTACAAATACAGTAAATAAATCTTCAAATAATTCCGAGTAATTTTCACGCATTTCATCAGACATTTCATGGTTTAAGAATGAATCACCAGCCGTTTTATATGATTTACCATCATAGTTCACACGAAATATTTCAGGTACAATAGATAGTGTATCTAATAATCCACGATAGAAACTGATATTGACACTCAGGCCTTTTAGCCCCACATCTGTCATCTCTGGAATATATATTTCATCTGCCATTGAAATTAAAAAATACGCGCTGTTTGAAATTCCATATTCTGAAAACACAATAATCTTTTTACCAGTATTCTTAAATGCTTGAAGTGTTCTGCGAATAGTATTTCGTGTGGCAAAACCGGCACTAACTGAACCTAAATCGATAATGAGGCCATCCAGATTATCATCATCAGCCAATTCATTTATTTGATCAATCCATTTTCTTAATTGAACACCAGGGGCTTCTGCAAAGAAAGAGAAGAGTCCCATATCTTTTGGCTTCTCTTCAATAAACTTCCCTTTAAGATTCATGCGTACATAATTATCATGATCTTTCTTTTTAATATTAAGTACGGTTTCATCTTGTTGAGTATATGTGGTGAAACCAATTCCAATTTGTTTATCTTCTGCAGTTGTATAAACTCCACCATGTCCGAAATTTAGCTCAAGGTTTATATTTATGTTTGAGAATGAATTGTCATTATTATTTAAATATGTAGATGCTGATAGCTTAACTCCATTTAAAGGTTGGATAGAAATAAATGGCATAATCGTTTCGGTAAATTTGTTATTTCCACCATTTTTTAAAATGACATCTGAGCCAATAGTTAGTCGATGTTTAAGAAAAGGTCGAAAAGAGAGGCCTGCACGATAATTATAAATAGAATCTAGCTCTTCAGAAAAGGTGAGATTATCACCAAAAGATAAGAAATTGAATGGGCGATAAATAGAACCTATTTTTATAGTATTTTCTGTCTCAGTTCCAGATAAACAAGTATAATTAATATCAACACAACCATTGGTTTTTATTTCTTCCCATAGAGACTTATCAGATACAATTTCTCCATCAGAATCAATAACAAGATATGTTCCATGTGTATTCTTATTCCAAGATGCGCCCATATAGAAATTATTAAATATTTTTCCAGCAACTCCGATTGTTCCAGAATTTGGGTTAAAAATTGAATTACCATCAAGATAATTTAGTGAATATCCAAAGCCATCACTTCGTCCGGCACTGAACGCAGAAGAGAAAGGTTTATCTTGATCTAATGGAATATAGAACCCAGATTGCTCACCTCTTTTAACTGCCAAGCCTGCTGGATTTAATGTGAGTGCATCTAAATTATCTGCATTAGAAACAGAGATCCCACCCCAAGGGTTAGTAGAGAATGCCAGCGTTAATAATATGAGGAGAGATATTAATTTAATTTTCATGAGTAACCTATAAATTTTATTGATATAATTTGAGTAAATTGATAATTTTATGCTTCAATCTTAAAGCGAATTTAAACATGTTTGTGTAATCATGGGTTGAAGTAATTTTAGATATTCATTTTATATAGAGAAGGATGTAATATGTCAAAATTTTGTGTACTTGGGGGTGGCCGCCAAGGGACAGCAATTGCCTATGATTTGCTTAAGTTTGGAAATCCATCGCAGGTGATCATTGCAGATGTAGATTTGAAGCAGGCAGAAGCATCAACTGCCAAAAATAAATCATTATTAGATACGGATAAACTATTAGCTGTTCAAGTGGACGTGAACGATCAGAAACAAATGTTAGAATTATTGCAAGATATGGATGTGCTCATCAGTGCAGTGCCATATCATTTGAATACAAAAGTGACAGACTTTGCCATTCAATCGTCAACCTCTATGGTTGATTTAGGTGGACATACTGGCATTGTGCAGGCACAACTGAATCGTTCCCATGAAGCCATTGAAAAGGGAATCACTATTGTCCCAGATTGTGGTATGGGCCCTGGAATGAATGTAACAATGGCTTTATTAGCAATGGAGCAACTTGATACTCCAGAACATGTGCGTATTTGGGATGGCGGTTTACCTTTAAATCCTGTTGACCCATGGAATTATGCCTCATTTTTTAATATTAATGGATTGACCAACGAATATGATGGAGACGCATTTTTTATTCGTGATGGCAATGTTATTGAAGTCCCATGTTTTGAGGATGTAGAAGTACTCTCTTTTGGTGATGAAATTGGTGACCTTGAAGCAGCAGTAACTTCTGGTGGACTTTCCACAATGCCGTGGACATTTGAAGGCAAGCTTAAAACATTAGAGAATAAAACGCTCCGTTATTTTGGTCATTGGAATCAAATGATTGCCTTCCGTCAATTGGGATTATTTGATTTAACACCTATGGAATTCAATGAGACGAAAATTATCCCTAGAGAATTTTACCATCACTTATTAGAACCTAAATTGAATGAAAATCCTAAAGAAGATGTGTGTATTATGCGGACAGAAGCCATTGGTGAAAATGGTGGAAAACCTACAAAGGCGGTGGTTGAAACATTAGAATATTTTGATGAACAAACTGGATTTTATGCCATGGAAAAATGGACAGGGTGGCATGCTTCCATGATGGCGATTCGTATAGCAAAAGGTGAGTTGAAATCGGGTGCAATTTCTGTGGAAAATGCCATGAGTGGGACCTACTTCCTGAAAGAAGGAAAAAAGCGTGGATATAAAATTGATATTAAAATTGAAAATTTAGGATAATTATGAAAAA
>JABHHG010000170.1 GCA_018671635.1 Fidelibacterota bacterium
CACTTCTTTACGCTCCCATTGAACTGATACTATCTATCTTCCTAAATATAATTTCACGTAAACATGAATTTGAAGCTGATAAATATTCGGCCATGACACTAAAAAATACATCCCATATGATATTAGGGCTTAAAAACCTTACTGTTCAAAATTTGGGAAATCTTACTCCCCATCCGTTCCCTGTATTTTTAAGTTATAGCCACCCGCCTGTACTCGATAGAATACGGGCACTGAATAAATTAGAGTTTTAATGAAATATTTTTTACTTCCTTTAATCTTCATAGGGACATTACTATCCAGTAATAGTGATCCCATATTTCTAATTCATGGATTTCTTGGATGGGGCAGAGATGAAATGAATGATGTTCGGTATTGGGGAGGTAAGAACGATTATCAAGAAGATTTACGCGATTTAGGATACAATGTATTTACTTTATCTGTTGGACCCATATCATCTAATTGGGATCGAGCTGTAGAAGCCTATGCACAAATTAAGGGAGGATGCGTAGACTATGGTAAGGCTCATAGTGAAGAATTTGGGATTATACAAAAACCCATTAACAAATGTTATGACGGACTTTATCCACAGTGGGATGAAAATAATCCAATACATTTGATTGGACACAGCCAGGGTGGGATTACCGCAAGGATGTTAGAGCACTTACTTGCAAATAATTACCCTGATGAAACATCATTGTTATTAAAAAATATTAATGATAGGTGGATAAAAAGTGTCACCACAATTTCTACACCCCATGATGGAACAACGCTCGCCCCAATTATCATGGATATTTTCCCCTTTGCACAATCAATGTCCTCATGGGTAGCTCCATTTAGTAATACCTTTTTAAAGAAAATATATCGTTTTGATTTAGAACAATGGGGTTTAGTCACTGATAAAAATCAAAAATCTAAAGACTTTTGGAAAGAAATCGGTAAATCAAAAATTCGTGATTCTAAAAATTTCTGTACTTGGGATCTCTCTCTTGAAGGTGCTAAAGTATTTAATTCATTATATAGAACTAATCCATCTGTATACTATTTTTCTTTTTCAACCTTTGCAACAAAAAAAGTGTCAGAATCCAATTATCACCGACCAGATTCAAAAATGGTTTTAATTTTAAGGCCCGCATCAATACTCATTGGAAAATCAAATGAAATAGATTCTACTTGGAATAAAAATGATGGAATAGTCAATACAGCCTCTATGGGGGGGCCTACATCCGGTAGCCATGGTTCAGAGCCGACTAAAATGTATAATGGTCTCCCGAAAAAAGGTATCTGGCAAAAACAAAAAGAAATACACATGAACCATCATGCAATTATTGGTGCCCACTTATCTAAAAAAAAATCTGCAGAAGTTCTTAACATTTATAAAACACACTGCCAACTTTTATATACCCTTTAATTGTAATGAATGCCTGTAAACTGATTTTATTTGATCTTGATGGTGTCACTATTGATACCGAACCACTGTATGCAAAAGGTGAAATTAGACTCTTTAAGGAATATGGTATTACAATTCCCCAAGAGGACTGGAAATTATTTAGAGGCTGTACTGAAGAAAAATTTTATGATTTAAGTATGAACCGTTATGGTGTTACTGAAGATCGCATAATTTTTCAAAATAAGGGCCGAGCTTATGTTCGTGAGGAATTTGAAAAACATCTAGACTTTATGCCTGGTTTTAACGCCCTGATTAAGCGATTAAATGGACAATATTTAATTGGTCTGGTAACTGCAACTCCAGAATATATGTTTAAATGGGTAGATGGGCGATTAAATCTGAGTGATATTTTTGAACATATTGTTTATGGGGGGATGACAGACAAAGGAAAGCCAAACCCTGACCCTTATTTATTAGGTATGAAACAATTTAATATAAATGCCAAGAATACAATGGTAGTTGAAGACTCAGTCCATGGAATTCAAGCAGGACTAAACGCAAATACAAAAGTGGTTGCATTAACCGGTTCTGTGGATGTTGAAGATATGCCACCAGCTCATGAAATTATTAACAGTCTTAATGAAATTGATACAAATTTTATAAATTCCCTTTTTAAAATTCTCTAATATATTTGTAATATACAACTATGGACTTTTCCGAACAAATACAAGAAATTACTACACATATAAATGGAATTACTCGTCAAGCGGCGGCCAAACATAATATTAGTTTTGCGCAAGCACAATTCTTATTGAGGGTGCCTAGTGAAGGTATTTCCATGTCAGAATTAGCAAATCTTCTGGGAATTGAAATTAGTACAATGTCACGAAATGTGAATAAACTTGAATTACTTCAATTTATTGTGCGAGAACGCGATACAGAAGATGGGCGAACCTTTAAGCTCTCATTAACTCATTCTGGTTTTGAAATTGTAGATTTATTATTCTCTGAGATTGATGCTTGTGCTACCGAAATATTATCTACAATCCCATTAGATCTCCAAAAACGGATTGGAGATGTTCTAGAACAGTTAAACTGGGCGTTTACACAATATCGTGAAAAATAAATTTTCCGAACAGTTATTGAATTGGTATTATTCAAGAGAAAGAGAAATGCCATGGAGAGGTGAAGCTGACGTATATAAAATTTGGTTATCAGAAGTAATGCTGCAGCAGACCCAAGTTGAAACCGTAAAACCCTATTATAAACGTTGGCTCAATAAATTTCCAAATACTCAATCTGTTGCAGATGCATCTGAAGATGAAGTGCTCAAGCTTTGGGAAGGTCTTGGATATTATGCACGAGTAAGAAATTTTAAATCTGCTTGTGAATGGATCCAAAAAGAAAATAAAGGTGAAATGCCAGCAAGTAGTGATGCTTTTCGTAAACTAAAAGGTGTTGGTGATTATATACATGCTGCAGTTAGATCGATAGCCTTTAATGAGGTGGTTCCAGTTATAGATGGAAATGTAAAAAGAGTTGTAGCGCGCATTCTTAAGCTGGATTCGGCACCTTCAAAAGCTATAAATGTTATTAAAGAATTTCTCATAAATGAAATTAGCCATGAATCTCCGGGAGATTTTAATCAAGCCATAATGGATTTAGGGAGTACTATTTGTAAACCCAAAAATCCAAAATGTAGTGAATGCATTATTACTAATTTCTGTAAATCACACCAAAATATGACTGTGGATAACTACCCAATTTCAGAAACAAAACGGGCCATTCCACACCATAAAATTGCTGTTGGTTTAATATGGAGAGATAATCAAATTCTTATTTCCAAACGACACTCCAATGTTATGTTAGGCGGATTGTGGGAATTCCCTGGTGGGAAAATCATAGAAAATGAAACTGCAAAAAATTGTGTGAAACGAGAGATAAAAGAAGAACTTAATGTTGATGTTTCTGTCGGTAAAAAGATTAACACCATTAAACATGCGTACACCCATTTTACTATAGAAATGACTGCATATCATTGTCAGTATGAAAGTGGAGAACCAACAGCTTTAGACTGTGCTGACTTTAAGTGGATTAAAACTAATGAGATTTCCTCACTCCCTTTTCCAAAAGCTAATCATAAAATCTTTAACAAAATTCCAGAAAATAATCCATGTTTATCCTACGCTCATTAGTTAGTATATTTTTTTATACAACGGCCTTATTCACATTTATAATATTTGGTACTATCTTTATTATTTTAGGGCTTTTTCCAAATGCCGTCATGTTTGCATACATCCCCTTTTTCTGTAGAATTTTATTACTATCTCTCGGTGTAATTATAAGAGTGCACGGTGAATTTCCCAAAAATGGACCTTATATTCTAATGTTTAATCATGGTTCGTTTATAGACCCCTTTGTATATGCTGCAATGATAAAGGGTAAATTCACTGCAGTAATTGCAGCCGAAAATTATAAAATCCCTATTTTTTCTTCAATATTGCGAAAATTTCGCGCAATACCAATTCATAGAAAAAATCGTAAGAAAGCAATGGAAAGTATAAAGTATGCTGAAAGTGTTATTAAAAATGAGGGATATCATATGGCAATTTTGCCAGAAGGTACCCGTACTTTAAATGGAAAATTAAAACAATTCAAAAAAGGTGGGTTTCATATGGCCATAAATACTAATACGCCTATCCTTCCTATTGGCGCAGTATTGCCATTTAAATATAAACCCAAAAACCGTTGGTATGTACATCCATGCATAATTGATATGTATATCGGTGAGGAAACTGATGTTAATGAATATGATCAGCTTGGTGTGAGTGGATTATTAGAAAAAGTAGAAAATCAAATTGAAAATTTAATTAGTAAAAAAGGGAGTTAATCATGATAACATTTTGTTGCTTTAGCCTTTCACCATTGTCCATATCTCAAATTCTAATTGCTTCATTTTTAGCAATATGCTTTTTGCAGTCTGGAATTGATAAAATTATTGATCGCAAAGGAAATTTAGATTGGTTAACAGGGCACTTTTCAAATTCCCCTTTGAAAAATATAGTCCCTTTATTATTAATGATAATTACACTTTCTGAATTATTGGGTGGTTTTTTATGTATTGTTGGGATTTTCGACTTTCTAATTAACGGAACCAAATTACTCATGCTTTACGGCTTTACTATTAACGCCATTTCATTGATTGCATTATTTTTAGGACAACGACTTGCAAAAGATTATGAGGGTGCAGCAGTATTACTTGGATACTTTATTCTCACGATTATTGGAATATTATCATTCTCAGCGATCTAAAGCTGTAAACATTACCCCTGTTGCAACTAAACTAAATGGAATTGTAAATACTAATCCAAGCCCAAGTGGGATAAGCCCAAGTAGATTTATCATTATTAGAGTCATAAAAAATAGAACCAAATTAACCGATTGTCCCTCTGTAATTTCATAACTTTTTTTAAGTGCTTCAATCGGTCCCATTTCTTTAGATATAATAAAATAGGGGAAAAATTGAATTTTTATCCACATATAAAAACAGGGTAGAAAATATAAAAACAGATAATTGAAATTTATACTATATGCCATTAACTGAACCAGCCCATTAATATCTCCTGATAAAAATGACTCAACTAACTTAAGACCGCTATCAGTTGATATTATTAATCGAGAAAATGGAATAAAAAGTAAAAGCATCCCCAATGAAAAAAGTAAATATGCTCCTATGTAGGGAATTAATAATTGGAAGCTATTGAATAAATTTTCAATTTTAGTTTCCAAACCACCAATCACATCCAAAATAATTCTAATACTACCTAGTGTTAAGCCCATGCCAAATAAATTGGACGCCAATTTAAATAATATGAATTGAATGCTTTGGCCCTCAGATGTATCGGGGATCAAGATACCCATTATTAAGGTTATTAAAAAAATCATGCTGAACATACCAATGAATAACATCATATTTTTTGTGAATAACTCCCACGATTTTATAAGAACTTCTCTAATTAACACCAAAATTAATTTCCTCTAATATGTTTTTGCTTTGTTTAAGATGCTTATAAATTACGTCATGGATATACCCTTTACAAAAGCACATGGTACGGGAAATGATTTTATTATTCTGTATTCAGAGGATGTTTTATCAATTGATGATATTAATGAAGATTTAATTCAACTGTTATGTAATAGACGAACTGGTATTGGAGCTGATGGATTGTTATTATTATCTCCCGATAAAACTCTGGATTTCAAAATGGATTATTATAATAATGACGGTTCTTGGGAAACCATGTGTGCTAATGGTGCAAGGTGCGCCGTCCTATATATGTATCATCGCGGACTTATAAAAAATAAAACCGCTTTTTATGCAGGCGATGGCCCTCATGATGCTGAAGTAGTCAATGATAACAATATTAGACTAAAAATGAAATCGCCAGAGTATAAAACAAATTCTATAAAAGTTGAGGGTTTTGAGGGGTGTCATGTTGATTCTGGGGCAAGACATTTTGCTGTCCCCGTAGATAATTTATCTGAAATTAATGTTTATAAATCTGGTCGAAAAATTAGATATTCAAATGAATTTTCTCCAAAAGGCATTAATGTAAATTTCTATACTGAGTTGGGACCAAATTCTATTCATGTTAAAACGTATGAAAAAGGGATAGAGAAAATGATGTTATCCTGTGGTTCGGGTTCGGTTGCAGCAGCCTACCATGCCTCACAAACATTAGGTATTCAAAATTCAATCGATGTTACCGTTCCTGGAGGTGAATTAAACATTGAGTTCGATACTAACTGGGAGGATGTATGGTTAACGGGTCTTGCAATACTACTTTTTACCAGCACCATCCATCTGGATAATCTTTAAGTAGATTTATATAGTTCTACAATTTTATCATGGCATATAAAAGCAAGTGACGGTAAATCAAGTAAATTAAAAAGTTGAGCTTCAGCCGCATCATCACCTGCTTTCATTTTACTCCAATTTACTATTTTCATTTCAATACCTAAAAGCAACACATCACCAAATATTGTATTATGATGTGAACAATGTCCCACTAACCGAATTGGTTTCCCATCCAAATTAGTTTCTTCTTTCAACTCACGTATTGCGCCCTCACTTGGAGTTTCACCTAATTCAATAAATCCACCAGGCAGTCCCCATTGCCCTTTTGCCGGCTCAACAGCTCGTTTCACTAATAATAATTTACTTTCCTTTACACAAATTAATGTGGCTGTTGGCTTGGGGTTTTCATAATGTATTTTTTTACATGATTCACAATGAAATCGATTTTGTCCCTCTATCATTCCAAAAATATTTTTTTCACCGCAATTTGAACAATATTCTAAATGTGCCATATCCTATTTTAGAACTTCCCACGCTGGATTCCAACTTGGTTTTAGATGAAAATTCTATCTAAACTTCCCCCATTATGACAACCACAAAATCCATATTAGCCGTAGGCTCAATAGCATTAGATAGTCTAGAAACCGTTGAAGGCAACCGAACTGAAATATTAGGGGGTTCTTCAACCTATTTTGGTTTGGCAGTAAGCTTGTTTTCGCCTGTTAGTCTTGTTGGAGTCGTTGGTAACGACTTTCCTCAAGAAGGGTGGGACTTATTCTCAAATAAAAAAATTGATACTAAAAATGTACAAGTTGAGTCTGGAAAAACTTTCCAGTGGGGTGGGCGATACAGCGATGATTATTCCACTCGCGATACACTTTTTACAGACTTAGGGGTTTTTGAGAATTTTCAACCATCAATTTCAGAAGAGTATAAAAAAACTCAATTTTTATTTTTAGGGAATATTCAACCCGATTTACAATTGAATGTTGCCAACCAAATGGATGAAGCCAAAACAATCGTTTGTGACACCATGAATCTGTGGATAGACTTGTGCCCTGAACGATTATGGGATGTGATAAAATCTGTAAATATCTTTTTATTAAATGATGAAGAAGCAATTCAACTTACTCAAAAAGTAAATATTTATGATGCGGCAAATCAACTCCTCGATAATGGCCCTTCTGTTGTTATTATTAAACAAGGCAAAAATGGTGCACTTTTAGCATATGATGATGTAAGAATTCATATACCGGTTTTTCCAGTTAACAAATTAGTTGATCCTACTGGAGCAGGTGATTCTTTTGCGGGGGGTTTTATTGGACATTTAGTAAATCATGGAAATAATGACTTTATTGAAGCCGTTATTACAGGCTCTGCAGTCGCTTCATTTACCGTTTCTGGATTTGGAGTAGATGGACTTTTAGCAGCTGATATGGATTCCATCCAAAAAAGGAAAGATATCATTCGTGCTTCAATGGAAAATTTTAAAAACGTATAATATAGAGAAATTGATAATATGAGTAATGATAAGCCAGTATTAGAAGATTTAGAAATTGTACCAAATGAATATAATAATCGAGATTATGAAGTTAAGGTCTCTATTCCTGAATTTAATTGTGTTTGCCCCCGTACTGGATTACCAGATTTTGCTAATATTGAAATTAATTATACCCCCAAAGATCATATTGTGGAGCTAAAGTCTCTAAAGCTATATATCGTAAAATTTAGAAACATGGGAATTTTTCATGAACATGTGACAAATAAAATATTTGATGACTTCAAAGGGGCCTGTAATCCCAAGAAAATTGAAGTAATTGGTCATTTCCATGCACGAGGTGGAATAAATACATCCGTTAGAGCATCTTGGGAAGAATAAATTCTTCTTTTTTTTATAAGAAGTTTGTTAAGTTTCTCGGCTGTATATAACCTGAATAAAGGTCGCTATGAAGATTAAAATTAGATTAAGTAATAGAAAAAGAAAAAATAAGCATGGCTTTTTATCACGTCAACGCACAAAAAATGGACGGAAGCTTATTGCTAGACGAAGAAGTAAGGGTCGTAAAAGACTAACAGCTTAATTGAAACATTCACTTTCAACTACTCAGTTTAAAGTTGTTTTTACTGAGTCTAAATCCCTGCGAGTCGGGGATTTATTGTTTAAATGTAAAAAGGATGTCAATCCTAAATTAGGATTGATTGTTTCAAGAAGGTATGGAAATGCCGTGTATAGAAATCTTTTTAAAAGACGATGTCGTGCGCTATTTCAAGCATTGATTAACAATGGTTTTAGGTATACATTAATAATTACACCAAAGAAGCAAAACATAACTTGGGGTGAAATCAATACATCCTTTAATATATTGACAGGTCGGTTAAGTGATTAAAAGCCCATTTATCCTACTTATCAAAATTTACCAAAATACACTTTCATTGTTTTTTGCTTCTTCTTGCCGTTTCTCTCCATCATGTTCGCAATTTATGATAGATTCAATTAACAAGTTTGGCGTATTCCGTGGAATTATAAATGGCATAAAACGAATCTTTAAATGTCATCCATTTTCAAAGCATAGTGGTTGGGACCCTGCATGAACTCAGATAATAGACGAATTTTTTTAGCTGGTGCACTCATTTTTCTAGTGCTTTTGCTGCAACCTTACTACTATAATTGGTTGGGTATAAGTAAACCTGCCCCTCAAGAAGAAATTTATTCTGAAGAGGCTTCGTTTACCGAGCCCATTAAAGAAATTATTAAATCACCGCTTACAAAAACCTCTCCTATACAATTCAAAATTGATGAAGAATTTATAATTATAAATACAAACTTATATTCTACCACAATTACCAATCGTAGTGGTGGCTCAGTTGTTAAAATGTCTTTAAATGAAATGAATTCTACTGATTATCGTTATCGAGGTAGTTATGATAGCAATGGTGATTATATTAAAGAAAATTTAGTTGAACTAACCTCCCTTGAGGATTCCAATTGCACACCCTGTCTTTCTTCTTTTGATGTTGCTGAAGATACATATTTGCTTTTCAACACTCCATTTACTATATTAAACTCAGACTATTCAAATATATATACTCTTGAATCGAATGATGTACTTACTTTAACTTTTGAATATACGGATGAAAGTGGAATGTATATTCATAAAGAGGTTAGCTTTCGGGGGGATTCTTATGAAATACAGCATAATTTTATTTTACAAAATACTGATAAATTTTATGGTGATCATTTCGAACTTCGTTGGGAAGGCGGTCTTGCTCCAACTGAAAAAATTCAATTAGATGATATTACCTATGCTTCTGCAATGTCAGGGCAATCAGGTGAAACCGAAGATATAAACCAAACCAGTGAGGATGGTGGATATTCAAGACAAGTTTTAGATGGTAATACTGATTGGGTTTCTATTAGAAATAAATATTTCACAGCAGCACTTATCGCTGATAGCAAAGGAAGTTTTGCTACTCTAGAATCTCATAATGGACAATTCCCTCAACGTGAAATTACGCCTGTTTACTCTACTTCAATTGGGTTTCCAAGTTCAATTGAACAAATAAATTCACGATTATATTTAGGGCCTTTAGACCTAGAAAAAATTCAACTAACGGGCACAGATTTGGATGAAACCATGAATTTTGGGTTCACCTTAATCCGCCCTATCGGAAAAGCTGTCCTTTGGTTTTTAAAATTTTTACATGATACACTAAAATTAAATTATGGATTTATTCTTATAATTTTTGCTTTAGTGGTTAGGGTTATTACTGGACCACTGACTCGTAAGAGCTTTGAGTCATCACAGAAAATGCAGAAAATCCAACCATTAGTTAAAAAAATTCAGGCAAAACTTAAAGATAACCCAACAAAAATGAATCAGGAAGTAATGGCGCTTTACAAAGAAAAGGGTGTAAACCCATTAGGGGGATGTTTACCTATGCTTCTTCAAATGCCGCTTCTTTGGGCGCTCTTTGTAGTCTTTAGATCCACAATCGAATTTAGGGGAGCTGAGTTTTTATTTTGGATTAAAGACTTATCACAACCTGATGTTATTGTTAATCTGCCCTTTACACTCCCCATTTATGGTGGACATATAGCTGTACTCCCTATTCTCATGGGCCTTTCAATATTTCTCACTCAAAGAATGTCAATGGCAACCATGGATAAATCCCAACGCCCAATGATGTACATAATGAATGGCTTTTTTGTATTGCTATTCAACCAATTTCCATCTGGATTAAATCTTTATTATACAGTTTATAATATTTTAAATTATTTCCAACAACGATCAATCCGACTAAAAACTGAGGGGGCTTAACCCTTACCAATCCATGTACAATAACGATACTATTGCAGCACTGGCTACTCCTCCTGGTATAGGTGCCTTGGCAATAATTCGCATTTCTGGCGAAAATTTAGCCCCGCTATTTCAAAAACTTACAAAAAACAAGGCCGTAAAAGACCGCTTCGCCACATTTTCCAGCATTTATTGCCCTAACACTCATGATGTATTAGATAGTGGGCTTATTGTCTACTTTAAGGCTCCAAAAAGTTTTACTGGTGAAGATTTGATTGAAATTAACTGTCATGGTGGTGAATATATTTCAAAATCTATTTTAGAATCACTTTATGCATTTAATGTTAGACCCGCTAATCCAGGTGAGTTTTCATTTCGCGCATTTATGAATGGAAAAATCGATCTCATCCAAGCAGAGGCTATTTCTGAGTTAATCTCCTCTAAATCTTCTCTTGCAGTCAAAAACAATTTAAATAGTGTAAATGGATATGTGTCAAACTATATTGATAACTTGAAAAATAAATTGATTAATTTACTTTCACTAATTGAACATGAGCTTGATTTTACTGAGGAGGAGCTTGAATCTACCCGCTATGAATTACTAATAAATAAATTAATCGAAATTAATGATGGTATCTCAAAAATTGCTAATACTTCAGCAATGGGTAAAATGCTGTCTTCTGGTGCAAGAGTCGTCCTTTTAGGTCCACCTAATGCGGGAAAATCATCCTTATTTAATGCAATACTTGGTTTTGATAGAGCGATAGTTTCAGAAATTTCTGGTACAACTAGAGATGTTGTTGAATCCTGGTTCGAATTAAAGGGGATCCCTGTTTGCTTGATAGATACAGCTGGATATTGGGATTCAGATAACTATCTTGAATCAATGGGAATTGAAAGAACGAAGCAACAAATAGAGTTGGCAGATATAATTCTCTTTGTGGATGATAAATATCCAGAGGAAACATTTCAAAATCTAAATTTAGATATCAATAATAGCAAAATAATTTTTATAAATAGTAAGTCTGATTTAGAGGAGAAAACTATAAATTCAAATAAAAACTCTCTTCTTATATCTTCAAAAAAAAATGAAGGTATTGATACTCTTTTAAATATGTTATCAACAAAGTTATCATCAGTTTTTGGCGCACATTCTGATTTTGATCCTATAATTATTTCGAAAAGACAACGCAATTTATTATTAGAGGCTTATAGTATTTCACAGCAGGCCATAGTCCTTGCCAAGAATAATATTGAAACTGATATTTTGGCATCAACTCTTCACGGATTAAATGATACTTTATCTGAAATTATAGGAAATGTATCAAGCAGCGATGTGGTCAATAATATTTTTTCTGAGTTTTGTGTGGGAAAATGATGTTTAAAACAAATCCTATCATCATAGCTGGGGGAGGTCATGCTGGAATAGAGGCCGCCTTAGCCATTTCTAGAATGGGTAACAAGGTAACCATTATTACACTGGACCCCAAATCTATTGGAAGGATGTCTTGTAATCCCGCTATTGGTGGTTTGGCTAAGGGGCATATTGTCAAGGAAATTGATGCCCTTGGTGGAATAATGGGTGTGGCCGCTGATTATGCTGGCATACAATTTAAAACCCTAAATAAATCTAAAGGTAGGGCGGTTTGGTCACCAAGAGCCCAAGTAGATAAATTAAAATATACTCAATTTATACAAAAGACTATCACCAATGATAAAAACATAACAGTTATTGGTGGTGAAATTGTGGACTTTAGTGTTAGTAACTGTAAAGTATCTTCTGTAACCCTTAGGAACAATGATATTTATTCTTGCCATTCATTAATTATCACTGCCGGTACTTTTTTAAATGGATTAATCCATATTGGTACTCGAAAATTTAGAGCAGGGAGAATGGGTGAAAAACCAGCAATTGGCTTAACAGAATCACTTATAAATAAAGAGTTTAAGGTTGGAAGACTAAAAACAGGTACTCCCCCCAGATTACTAAAAAAGAGTATTGATTGGGAGAAAACCCAACTCGCACCGGGGGATGAAACTCCAACTCCATTTTCTATTAATTCTACCCAAGGTTTTAACCCAGTAAATGAGCCTTGCCATATTGTAGACACAAATTTAAATGTGCATAAGTATTTAAAAGAAAATTTACAAAAATCTGCAATGTTTTCAGGTCAAATTGGCGGGGTTGGCCCAAGATATTGCCCAAGCATAGAAGATAAAATTATACGCTTCGCATCTAGGGATAGCCATCAACTTTTTCTTGAGCCAGAATGGACAAATTCAGATCAAATTTATGTAAATGGATTTTCAACCAGCATGCCTGAGTCCATTCAGAAAATGGCACTTAGACAGGTTCCCGCATTAAAAAATGTAGAGTTTATTCGACCTGGATATGCAATTGAATATGATTATTTCCCATCGTCACAACTTAAATCTACACTTGAAACAAAATCTATAAATGGCCTGTATCTTGCAGGGCAAATAAACGGGACCTCCGGCTATGAAGAAGCTGCAGCTCAAGGGCTCATTGCGGGGATAAATGCCTGTTCAACACAAAAAGGTCTAGATCACTTTGTGTTGAGGCGAAGCAATTCATATATTGGTGTGCTAATTGATGACCTAATCACCAAAACCATAGATGAGCCATACAGAATGTTCACCTCACGAGCAGAGCATCGACTGTCTTTGCGACCAGATACTGCCTCACTTAGGCTTACTGATCTAGGAATAAAATGGGGTTTGATTAAAGACAAGCAGATCTCAAAATTTATTCAATTCAAAAATGAAGTCTGCGAAGTAAAGAATTTTTTAAAGAAAACTAAAAGTGATTTATACTCTGAATCCAAAGAACCCTTGCAAAAAACCATCCTTAAGAACACGGCAACCATAACCCAAATTCAAAACAATCATACGGAACTATCTGACTTTAATTCACTTTCATTATTTACTGCTGAAACTGATCTTAAATATCAAGGTTATGTTGATATTGAAAATCGACGGATATTACAATTTAACAAAATCGAAAACATTAAAATCCCTCAAAAAATAAATTATTCTAAACTTACAAGCATGTCAGCCGAATCTATTATTAAACTAGAAATGGTACGACCTGAAACTTTAGGGCAAGCCACAAGAATTGCAGGTGTTCGTGCCTCTGATATATCCATACTCTCAATAGCAATTAAACAAAATAAATAATTGTTTCACGTGAAACAATCACCTGATTTTTATTTCAAAGAACATCTTGATTTTTTAAATAAGGGTGGAAATATAGATAATTGTACTTCAAATTTTCTTACTCCATTTCTCTTTGCAATTAACAAACCAACCTGTCTCTTTGTTGACGACACACTATTCAATTTACTGCATGAGCAAAATCAATTAAACTGGTCTAAAGATGGCATGCTTTGGATTCCACCAAAAGCAGACTATATGGATGAGGTTCCTGTTGGATTCAGTTCTTTATATAGTAAGTCAATTCAATTATTAAAGACAGTTTCCTCCTCTTTGTGGGACGATGTAAGGCTTGTTGTTTGCAGCCAATCACAAAAAGGCTTGCATATCCCTGTTTTACAATCTCATCCTTTTGAGGTAAATAAGGCCTGTGACTATGATCTGTTAATTTCATTTTTGAATGAAAATCAATATGAAAATGTGGATTTAGTGGTGGAGGCTTTTCAATATTCAATCAGAGGGGCTATTGTTGATTTTTTTCCACCCACTTCAGATAATCCTGTTCGTGTAGGGTTTTATGGTGAAGATGTGGTATTGCATACTTTTGATATTAATTCTCAAACAACTATTAGTTCTTTAGCTGGTTATAAAATTTCAACAAATTCTGATGAGGGTAAAAATGTTAGTCTTGACATTTTACTTCAAGATAATTTTAACAAATTCTACCTCGATAAAGATTATTGTCTTTCTGGTGGAGATTCTAAGGGTGGAAGGGTTGGTTTTCCATTCAAAGAATTAACCTTTGAGTCCTTTATTGAATCTCATCGGGAATCTTATAGCTCATTGAAATATAATTGTTTATGTGGATTTATTTCGAAGGCTGAAGTATGGTCTCCACCCTGGTTTTTAAAAAATAATACCAATGAAAACCCTGTTTCTGAAATTTCTAATAAAAATATATTCAAATATGCTGATCTCCATATTGGAGATTTTGTTGTTCATCAAGATTGTGGAGTGGGTCTCTTTAGGGGCTCAAAAGTTCTTGATAGTGATGATGGTGAACTACAGGAATTAGTAGTATTGGAATATTTAAATGGTGGCTTAGTTTCTCTTGATATTAATTATCTTCATAAACTAAGCCATTACGCTAATGCGGATACTGAAAATGTGGTCTTGGATTCATTAAACAAAAAGGGAATCTGGGAGAAAAAGAAGAAAAATGCTAAAAAACAGGCTAATGAAGTTGTAGAATCTTTGTTGTCTGCATATGCACTGAGGAGTCGAGTAACGCGACCACCTTTTGTTGCTGACAAACAAATTGAATCTCTTTTTATCAATCAATTTCCATATGATGAAACTGCTGATCAAAGGCGAGTATGGGGTGAAATTTCAAATGACATGGCGAATAATAATCCTATGGACCGATTGCTGTGTGGTGATGTGGGTTTTGGTAAAACGGAAATTGCTATTAGAACTGCATTTAGAGCCATTCTAAATGGAAAGTTTGTGCTTGTGTTGGCACCAACCACTATCTTGGCACAACAATTAGAAAGTTCATTTAAAGATCGGCTTTCAGTTTTTGGGGCATATGTAAATTCTGTTTCTCGATTTAAAACCAAAAAAGAGATTCAAAAAATTAAAGAATCTTGGGCTAATGGTAAAATTGACGTTCTTGTAGGAACACATGCTGTTTTATATGATGATATTTATTTAAACAATGTTGGGCTAATTGTTATTGATGAGGAGCATCGATTTGGAGTAAAGCAGAAGGAGAAAATTAGATCTATCAAACACACTATTGATATTTTGTCAATGTCTGCCACACCGATACCCCGTACGCTTAATTTAGCCTTAGCGGGGATTCGAGAAATTTCAACATTAAATACACCGCCAAAATCTCGACTACCCATTGAAACACAGGTTTCATATTTTAACGATTCCCTTATCAAGGCTGCTATTTTAAATGAAAAATACCGAAATGGACAGCTTTTCTTTGTGCATAACGATGTTAAAACTTTGCCGAATTATGTATCTTATATTCAAAAATTAATTCCCGCAATTTCAATTGGTATTGTAAGTGGACAAATGCCTTCTCGACAAATAGAGCGGACAATGAATCTCTTTGTAAATAAAGAAATAGATGTTCTTGTTTGTACATCTATTATTGAAACTGGAATTGATATTGCAAATGCCAATACTGTCATTATTAATAATGCCCAGCAGTTTGGGTTGTCCCAATTATATCAAATTCGGGGTCGGGTCGGTAGAGGAATAAAGCAAGCATATGCCTATTTATTACTACCTCAAGGAAGGGTCTTGAAGCGAGATGCCTTTAAAAGGTTAAAAGCCATTGAAGAAAACACACATTTAGGTGCTGGATATAATATATCAAACATGGATTTAGAAATTCGTGGGGCTGGAGCTGTTTTTGGATATAAGCAAAGTGGAGGTGTGGGAAGTATCGGGTTTGAGTTGTATTCATTATATATCAAAGAGGTGTTGTCAAAACTAAAGGGTGTAAAAACACCCGATATTCTACCTCAAGATGTAATAGTTAACATCTACAAAAATGCAATTATTCCAGAGAAATATATACCTTCACCTTCAATCAGAATTTCTTTTTACAGGAAACTTAGCTCTGTTGACACTATAATAGACATAGATAATATTGAAGATGAGTTAATAGATCGTTTTGGTCCTATTCCTAATAATATTAAGAAGCTAATATATAATTGGAAAGTAAAGGTTTCAGCGGCTTCTTGTGGAATTTTATCAATTGAAAAAAAGGGTTCAATTCTCTCTATTTTATTATGTCAATCTACTTTGGAACATTCCATTAAGTCTGTTTTTAAATCACTTCCTCAACTTTCTACAGAAATGGGTTGGGAGTATCATTTTAAATCCAAAAAAAATGATGAATTATGTATTTTATTTAACATTGAAAAGGATGGAGATATTTCTTCAAAGGTTTTAATGTTTATGGATAAATTACGAGCTATAATTAAACAATAATTTTACGGAGAATTTATGCGCTTGCTTCATGTGTTAATATTAATTTCATTTAGTTTTTCTATGGATGTTGTCACAATTGGTGACCACGTTTTTTTAGATAAAGATTTTTTTACTAAATATGGTAAAGATGAGTGGTCAAGAAGCGATGAAAAGCAGAAGGATCGTATGTTGAATGATTATATCAAGAGAGAGGCTTGCGCCATACAGGCAAAATCTATTGGTTTTCTAAATGACCCAAGCATTGCCATAAAATTGAGAGATAGATCTAATATGGTGATGGTCAACTCTGTTTATGAGGAGTTAGTTGCTAAGCCATTAGTTTCTAAAGAGACTCTTTCTAAAACAAGAAACAATATCAAGGTTGAAATAGATGTCTCCCATATTTTAGTGGCATATAAAGACTCTAAGCTTCAACAACCGCCCAATCGAACCAAGGATGAGGCTTTTCTTTTAGCTCAAAACATTAAGGGCAAGTTTGAATCGGGTAATCTCTTTAATGAATTAGCAAAAAAACATTCTGATGATCCGAGCGCACAAAACAATGGTGGTTCTCTAGGATGGGTTGGTTGGGGGCGAACTTTTGGCACCTTCCAAGATGTTGCCTTTAAGTTAGATATAAATACAATTTCAGACCCTGTATTAACAGATTATGGATACCACTTGGTTTTAGTTAAGGAGAAAAGGGCCTCAGAACATGCCGAGTTAATGGGAGAAGAACTAGAAGCTGTCGTCTATAATGCCAGCCGCGGAACCGTTTCTCATTTACTAAGAAATGCAGCCACAAGTTTTGATTCTTTAAAACTTTCAAACGCAAAAGTTGAATATAATGATATTGCTTTGTCAAAAATTGTGAATCTTATTGTAGATGAAAAAGATCGCAAAAAAATATCTGGACAGTATAAAGTTGATTTAGTTTCGCTTTTTGATGATGCTGAAGATGTTGGTGTTGTGTGTGTGTACAATAACCGAGGGGTCGGCATTAAGTGGTTTTCACAAAAACTGCGCGGAACCCCTTCCTCAAGACATCCCAATTTAGAAAATATTGATAACATCAAGGCTGCATTCAATATTATCCTTCTCCAGGATATTGCTGTTAAATTGGGTAATAAAAAACAAATTCATAGTGGTGGTTTATATATCAATCAAGTGAAATCAATGGAGAACTCTCTTCTTTATGATACCTATTTAAAGTGGTTGGTAAATACAGCACCAAAGCCTGATTCACTTCTGGTGAGTCAGTATTATGAAAAAAATAAGGAAGAAAAATATAGGGATCCTGTAAAAATTGTGGTTCGTGAGATCAAGGTCTTAAATCGTGAGCTTGCTGATAGTTTATTATTAGAAATTCAATATGGATTAAACTTTGAAGAGGCTGCCATCTTGTATAGCAAAACCAACCCATCACGTGGTGGTTTAATGCAGCCCTTTTCTGAGGGGAAATATAATGAAATGGGTAATGTTGCCTATACATTAGCCAATGGGGATATTTCACAAGTAATTGAAAATTTAGATCGAAGTTTTTCAATCATCCGTGTTGAAGAAAAACTTCCTGAACAGTACTCAGAATTAAAAAAAGTTTATACCCGTATAGAGTCATTATTGATAAGAGAGTCACAGAAGATTGCTAAAGAAAATGGAGTTGAAGGGTTATTTGAAAAACTAAATATTATTATTAATCCCGATTTTTTTAATGGAGCTGCTATTGAAAAAAATTAGTCTTTTTATTTTAATTGTATTTTCTTTAGCAGGCGCCAATGAAGCCCCGGTTGATGGTTTATTGGCGGTTGTGGGAAATAATACGATCTTACATACAGATGTATTTCAGCAATCTCAAATGATTGCAATGCAACAAGGTATAGATGTGTCTCAAAATCCTTATGCATTTGAGCGAATATATAATGAAACTCTTTCAAATATGGTTGATCAATATGTTTTGCTCACTGCCGCAGAAAAAGATACAACTATAAAGGTTTCAACAGAAGAGGTGGATGTTGCCCTTGAACAGCAGTTGGTTGAAATTGTTGCTCGCGCGGGCTCTGAAAAGGCTTTGGAGGAAGCTCTGGGGCAGCCCATTAGACAAATTAAAAAAGATTATTGGCATGAAATTAAAAATATGATATTAATTGATCGCTTTAGATATAATTTGTTTGCTGGTGTTGAGGTGTCACGAAAAGAAGTTCAGGCTTTTTACAAAGCCTATAAAGACTCACTTCCCCCATCTCCAGCAAAGATTAAGTTTAGTTTAATAGAGCTACCGTTTGTGCCAAGCGAAAAATCTAAACTATCAGAGTTAAGTTTAATCAATCAACTCAAGGAGCAAATTGATGGAGGCGTTTCTTTTGAAGAAACAGCGAAGGAGTTCTCGCAAGACCCTGGCTCTGCTAAAGTTGGTGGAGATTTGGGATACATGAAAAGGGGTACATTGGTTTCTGAATATGAGGAAGTGGCTTTTTCTCTTAAAATAAACGAAATTAGCAATCCTGTGCTTTCTTCTTTTGGTTATCATCTCATACAACTTCTAGACAAAAAAGGTGAAAGTATACACACTAGGCATATATTGCGCTTTCTTAGACCCTCTGAAGAAGACAGGGAGGTTGTGTTGGCTGAAATTAGACAGCTTTATTCAATGGCTCAATATGATCCAGGCTTGTTTGATTCCCTCGCTTTAGCTGCAAAATATGATTTTAAAAACAACTCTGGGGTTTATCCTGCTGTTGATATTAATACAATACCAATTGATGTGCTTTCTTCAATTAAAGATGTTCAAAGCAATACTATTTCATACCCCTTTGAGTCTCAAAAGGAATCGGTATACCTTGCCTATGTTTTTGAAAAAACTGATTCAGTTAATCCAACCCTTGCAAACTCATGGAAATCCATTAAAGAGTTTGCAAAAAATGACAAAATTAATAAAATATTTTTAAGCTGGTTAAAAGAAAATAAAGGTAAAACTTATATTAAAATTTTTCATCCGTAAATTTTTACAATTAAATTCTGTAAATA